>JBILGJ010000209.1:0-5544 GCA_044351125.1 Micropepsaceae bacterium | reverse complement strand
CAACGATCCCGTTGGTGATATGCTCACCCGCATCCGGAACGCCCAGATGCGTGGCCAGTCGAAGGTCTCGACGCCGGCCTCCAAGCTGCGTCGCAACGTTCTCGACGTGCTGGCCTCCGAGGGCTATATCCGCGGTTACGCCGAGGTCACGCATGCCGCCTCGAAGCCCGAGTTCGAGATCGAGCTCAAGTACTTCGACGGCAAGCCCGTGATCAACGAAATCCGCCGCGTGTCCACCCCGGGCCGCCGCGTCTATTCGGCGATCAAGGATCTCAAGCCGGTCCGCAACGGGCTTGGCATTTCGATTTTGTCGACGCCCAAGGGCGTCATGACGGACGCGCTCGCCCGCGAACAGAACGTCGGCGGCGAAGTCCTGTGCCACGTGTTCTAGGACACGGCGGGCAGGGCACGGGAGAGGCGAAGGAAACAGGCTTATGTCACGAATTGGAAAAAAGGCGGTTCCGCTGCCGCAGGGTGTGACGGCCACGGTCAAGGACCGTGACGTCAAGGTCAAGGGACCGAAGGGCGAACTTTCGCTCCGCGTTCTGGAAGGCATCAACGTCAAGCTCGAGAATAACGGGATTTCCGTGACCCCTCGCGAGATGACCGACGCAATGCGCGCCCAGTGGGGCATGCAGCGAACGCTGGTCAACAACCTGGTCGAGGGCGTGTCAAAGGGCTTCGCCCAGACACTCGAGATCAATGGCGTCGGCTTCCGCGCCGCCGTGCAGGGCAAGAACCTGCAGCTTCAGCTTGGTTTCAGCCACGACGTGATCTACCCGATCCCGGCCGGCATCGACATCAAGTGCGAGAAGCCCACGATCATCGTCGTATCGGGCGCCGACAAGCAGAAGGTCGGTCAGGTCTCGGCCGAGATCCGCGGCTTCCGCAAGCCCGAGCCCTACAAGGGCAAGGGCATCAAGTACGCCGAAGAGAAGATCCGCCGCAAAGAAGGCAAGAAGAAGTAAGGAACGCAAACCATGGCACTCAATCGCAAAGAGCTGTTCGCGCGCCGCCAGCGTCGTGCGCGCTTCAAGCTTCGCAAGGTTTCGGGCCTTCGCGCGCGCCTGTCGGTCTTCAGGTCATCCTGCCATATCTATGCGCAGGTCATCGACGACACGAAGGGCCTCACATTGGCTTCCGCATCCACGCTGGATGAGGAAGTTCGCAAGTCTCTCAAGGACGGCAAGAGCACTGACACGGCCGCTGCGGCGATTGTGGGCAGGATCGTTGCCGAGCGCGCGATCAAGGCCGGCGTCAAGGACGTGGTCTTCGACCGTGGCGGTTACATCTATCATGGCCGGGTGAAGGCACTCGGCGACGCGGCCCGCGAAAGCGGCCTTAGCTTCTGACAGGAAAAAGGGATCGATAATCAATGGCTCGCGAAGAAAGAGAAGAGCGTCCCCGCCGTGACCGTGGCGAACGCGGCGGCCGCGACCGCGATGACCGCGGCGAGCGCAGCGAACTGGTCGACAAGCTGGTCCACATCAATCGCGTCGCGAAGGTGGTGAAGGGCGGCAAGCGCTTTGGCTTCGCGGCCCTGGTGGTTGTCGGTGACCAGAAGGGTCGCGTCGGCTTCGGCCACGGCAAGGCCCGCGAGGTGCCCGAGGCCGTCCGCAAGGCGACGGAAGCAGCGAAGAAGGAACTCGTGCGCGTCCCGCTGCGCGAGGGTCGCACGCTGCACCACGAAGTGCTCGGCCGCCATGGCGCCGGCAAAGTCGTACTGCGCCCGGCTCCCGTCGGTACGGGCATCATCGCCGGCGGTCCGCTGCGCGCCGTGTTCGACGTGCTGGGCGTGCATGACGTGGTCGCCAAGTCGGTCGGCAGCTCGAACCCCTACAATATGGTGCGGGCGACCTTCGACGCGCTGAAGGGACAGAACAGCCCAAAGATGATTGCCAACAAGCGCGGCAAGTCGGTTGCCGAGGTGATCTCCTCGCGCCGTTCGCAGTCCGCAGCTGAAGTGTCACCGGAGTAACGGATATGGCCATGCGAACGCTGGAAGGTCGACCCAAGACCAAGACGATCACGATCGAACAGATCGCAAGTCCCGCGCGCCGTCCCGAAGTCCAGCGCGAGACCCTCGTGGGTCTCGGGCTCGACAAGCTGGGGCGCCGCAAGACCCTCGTCAATACGGACGCCGTCTGGGGCATGATCTGCAAGGTCAGGCACATGGTGCGTATCGTCGAGGACGCGAAGAACTAATCGGGCGGACAGGATATGAAACTCAACGAAATTCGCGACAACGAAGGCGCCCACAAGCGCTTCAAGCGCATCGGCCGCGGCTCGGGCTCCGGCAAGGGCAAGACCGCCGGGCGCGGTGTGAAGGGCCAGAAGGCCCGCACCGGCCACCATGGCATGTTTGGCTTCGAAGGCGGCCAGATGCCCCTGCACATGCGGGTGCCCAAGCGCGGCTTCAACAACATCTTTGCCCGCGGTTTTGCCATCGTGAACACGGGACAGCTCCAGAAGGCTGTCGACAGCGGCAAGATCAAGGCTGGCGACACGCTCGATGCTGGCAAACTTGCAACACTGGGCTTGGCACGCAAGGCAAAGGACGGTGTTCGCCTCCTTGGCAAAGGTGACTTGAAGGCCAATCTGACTCTCGAGGTTGCCCACGCGTCCGGATCCGCAATCGAAGCGGTGAAGAAGGCTGGCGGCAGCGTCAAGGTGGTCGGCGTCAAGGCCAAGCACGTGACCCGCAAGGATCGCGGACCTGGCAAGCGCGAGCAGCGTCGCATCACCGCGGCGAAGAAGCGCGAAGATCGCGCGTCTGGCAAGGCCGGCTAATACGCCGTTGGTTCGCGAGGGATGCCGCGGCTTTCGGGGGCAGGCCGGGGTAGCCCAGCGAAACAGGACCGCATGCGAGGAGAAGTGACATGGCGTCAGCCGCCGAACAATTAGCCGCCAACGTAAACTGGTCGGCGTTCTCCAAGGCAGAAGAACTCCAGAAGCGCATCTGGTTCACGCTGGGTGCGCTGATTGTTTATCGCCTCGGAACCTTTATTCCCCTGCCGGGCATCAACCCCGACTCGCTTGCCCGCCTCATGGAGCAGCAGACCCAGGGCATCCTGGGCATGTTCAACCTGCTTTCGGGCGGCGCCGTCGAGCGCATGGCTATTTTCGCCCTGAACGTGATGCCCTACATCTCGGCGTCCATCATCATGCAGGTGATGACGACCGTCAGCCCGAAGCTCGAGAAACTCAAGAAAGAGGGCGAGGCGGGGCGCAAGACCATCAACCAGTACACCCGTTACCTGACCGTGTTCCTTGCGGCAGGCCAGGCCTACGCGATCTCGGCGGGCCTCCAGTCCACGCCGGGTCTGGTCATGATCCCGGGGCTGGCCTTCACGCTGACAACCGTCGTCATCCTCACGGGCGGCGTCATGTTCCTGATGTGGCTGGGTGAGCAGATCACTTCGCGCGGTATCGGCAACGGCGTGTCGCTGATTATCTTCGCCGGTATCGTGGCCCAGTTGTTCCAGGGCTTCGCCAGCACAATGACCATGGCTGACAAGGGATCCATTTCCTGGCTCTCGGCCATCGGCCTCTATGTGCTTGTGGGCGTGGTCATCATGGTCATCGTCTACTTCGAGCGCGCCCAGCGCCGGCTGCTGGTGCAGTACCCCAAGCGCCAGATGGGTAATCGCGTGTTTGGCGGTGACAGCTCGCATCTGCCGCTGAAGCTCAATACGTCAGGCGTGATCCCGCCCATCTTCGCCTCATCGTTGCTGGTTCTGCCGGCGACCGTGGCTGGCGTCTATGGCTCCAACGCGCCCGACTGGCTGGCCGAAACGGTCCGCCTTCTGACCCACGGCCATCCGCTCTACATGGCGCTTTACGGGTCGTTGATCGTGTTCTTCGCATTCTTCTACACGGCCATCGTCTTCAATCCGACCGAGACGGCCGAGAACCTGAAGAAATATGGCGGTTTCATCCCCGGTCGAAGACCAGGCAAGCAGACCGCCGACTATATCGACTATGTTCTCGTCCGCCTGACAGTCGTCGGCGCCGTTTACCTGGTCGGCATCTGTCTCATCCCCGAGTTCATCCTCGCCCAGTATGGTGGCAACCTGCTGCTGCTGGGCGGAACCTCGTTCCTGATCATCGTGTCCGTGACCATGGACACGGTAGCCCAGATCCACAGCCATCTTCTGGCCCACCAGTACGAAGGCCTGATCAAGAAGGCGAGGTTCAAGAGCCCACGAGGCAATACATGATCGTGGTTCTGTTCGGCCCGCCCGCATCGGGCAAGGGCACGCAGGCGGCGCGGATCAAGGTGCGGCACGGCGTTGCCCACCTCTCGACGGGCGACATGCTGCGTGCCGCCATTGCCGAAGGGTCCGAGATTGGCAAGAAGGCCAAGGCCATCATGGACGAGGGCAAGCTCGTGCCCGACGAAGTGGTGATTGGCATCATTGCCGACCGCATCACCCAGCCCGATTGCGCCAAGGGTTTCGTGCTCGACGGTTTCCCGAGGACCCTCAACCAGGCCTCGGCGCTCGACACGATGCTGACCGCCAAGAGCCTTTCGGTCACCCACGTCATCGTCATGGACGTCAACGAGGCCGAGCTCATCAAACGTGTGGAAAACCGTGCGGCAGAAGCGCGCCGCAAGGGCGAGCCGGTCCGGGCCGACGACGATCCGGAGACCTTCAAGAAGCGTCTGGGGGTCTATCGGAACGAGACGGCGCCGATCCTTCCCTATTACGAAAAACAGGGAAAAATCCGGCACGTGGACGGAATGAAGCCGATGGACGACGTCACTGCTCAAATTGACGCAGTCCTGACCCAGCCTGCCCCGCGGAAATCATGGTTTCGCTGATGGTTGACCGGGGACAAGAAAAAAATATAATCCGCGCTCTTCCGATGAACGGCGCGGACGCTACCTCCCGGGTAACCGGGGCGTGGCGCCTTATGTCTTTGTCTGATGAAGAAATGCACTAGGAGAGAACCGTGGCCCGCATCGCAGGCGTGAACATTCCGACAAACAAGCGCGTGCACATCGCACTGCGTTACATTCATGGCATCGGTCCGGTGAATGCAGTGGAGATCTGCCAGAAGGTCGGCATTGCCGAGAACCGTCGCGTGAACCAGCTGTCGGACGCCGAGGTTATCCAGATCCGCGAAATCATCGACCGCGAGTTCATCGTGGAAGGCGACCTTCGCCGCGAAGTGTCGATGAACATCAAGCGCCTCACCGACCTCGGTTGCTACCGTGGACTGCGTCACCGCAAGGGTCTGCCGACCCGCGGCCAGCGCACGCACACGAACGCCCGCACCCGCAAGGGTCCGGCCAAGGCGATTGCCGGCAAGAAGATGGCAACGAAGTAATTTTGGATTTGACCCCCTGGCGGTTGAGCGAGGGGTACGTGGAAGCGAGACACTGAAATGGCGACTGAAAAGAAGGCGCGCGTACGCAAGAAAGAGCGCAAGAACATCACCTCTGGTGTTGCGCACGTGAACGCGACGTTCAACAACACGATGATCACCATCACCGACGCGCAGGGCAACACGGTTGCCTGGTCGTCCGCCGGCACGATG
>JBILGJ010000208.1:0-5549 GCA_044351125.1 Micropepsaceae bacterium | reverse complement strand
CTGTCATGGTTCTCGCCGGCGAGGCGGATCCCATCACCCCGCCGCATCTTTCCGAGGAAATAATGAATGCGCTCACGCCCGGAACAGGGCGTCATTTCGTGTTCGCTGGCTGTGGTCACGGCCCATTTCGTGACAATCCTCAAGGTGTTTTTGCCGAGATCAGGCGATTCATCATGGACGTGATGCCGTCTACCGACGCGTAACCTGCGCAATCGTGGTTAATCGTGTCCCCATAAGCTGTAGTCCATTCGCGCCTCGGCGCGGGAATGGGGCTGCCTGGAATTTCATGGAAGGCCATGATTTCGTATGGTCCGCCCGGTTTTTTTCTTATACTAAGTGAGTATCTGTTGCGTCTCCTCTGGGGTAGGAGGGGCGCACCTTCCATGCCTTGTGGATGAGTTGGGGGACACCTGTGGATAGTGCCGTTCTATGGCTCGTCGATTCGCAACCGCTGCTGCGCGCCGGTCTTCGCGCGCAGCTTGACGGGCGCGGGTTTCAGGTTGCCTTCGAGGCCGCAACGATCGAGGAAGCCGCGCAGGTTGTTGCAAAAGGCGAGACCGCTCATCTTGTGGTTGTCGAGTATGGCATTGGTGGCAATGGCGTCGCGCGCCTGAAGTCCATCATGCCGAAGGCGCGCGTCGTCGTTCTGTCGGATGCTGCCGAGCTCGTCTACCTCTCGGAGATGTTCGGTGCAGGTGCCGATGGCTTCATGCTGAAGAGCATTTCGCCCCCCGCTCTGGTCGAGGCGCTGAAGCTTGTCATGCTGGGCGAGAAGGTGTTTCCGAGCGTTCTCACGAATTTCCTGGGTTCGCTGCAGTCGCAACAGGCGGCCAATCCCGTCGATCGGGTTCGCGTTGGTGACGTGGCGCTGTCGCAGCGCGAGCTCGACATCATTCGCAGCCTTGCGGACGGCCACACGAACAAGTCGATCGCGAAGGCGCTTTCGATTACCGAGGCGACGGTCAAGGTGCACATCAAGACGGTGCTGCGGAAGCTTGGCGCCACCAATCGCACACAGGTCGCGATCTGGGCCGTGCAGCACGGCATCAACAACAACGGCGGTGGCGGCTTGCGCGGTCGCTAGGCCTCAGCTGTTGAGGTCCTCGCGGACGACACCTTCAAACTGCATGATGAAATCGGCACCGAAGGCCAGGCTGGGTGTCTGGAAACCCGGCTTGAACTCTCCCGCTGCGACGCGTCGTGCTGTCTCCAATCCGGTCAGTGCTGTCAGGCTGTAGCCCTCGGGCGTGGCAAGGCGCGTACGAATGATCTCGTTGCGTTCATTGCGCGCGACGCCGATCAGTGTCGCCCTGCCCGTGCGGCGCTGCTCGTCGGTCGGGCCTTCGGGTTGCCTGTCGATCTGGCGCTTGAGGAAGGCCTGCATGAAGCCGAGGCCGAGGATGCTCTTGATCATGCCGGGTATCTTGACCATGCGGGCCAACTCGGGGGCGGCTTCGAAATGCACCTCGATGTTGGGGATGCGCGTGGAGTGCCAGGCCGTCGACACGTCGCCCCAACTCACGGCGAAGGTGGGCCTCGGTCCGGCGCCGAAGTCGCAGAGGTCTTCGTGGACGCCTTCAAGGACTTCCAGCGTGCCGCCGCGACGGACGCGCGTACCCTGCGCGATACCCTCGACCATTGTCTTTGCCGTGCCACGCGAGACCGCGCTGAGGCCTCCGATATAGATCTTCAGGTCGCGCGCATCGGGCATGCGGCGCTTCATGTGCGCCGCGAGGCAGTCCGATGGGACAACATCGAAGCCCACGCCGGGCAGCAGCATGATGCCGGCAAGGCGGGCCTCGCCATCGCGGTTGGCCAAGGTCTCGAAGATGTCGATCTCGCCCGTGATGTCGAGATAGTGTGTGTTGGTCCTGATGCAGGCATCGACCATCGGGCGTGCGGTCGCCGAAAACGGGCCAGCGATGTGCAGGACCACGGCGACTTCGGCGAGTGCGGCCTCGAGCTTTGCTGTCTCGGTGAGGTCGAAAGCGCGCCAGTCAAGGCCGAGTTCGCTGGCGATCGCGCTGACCTTGGCCTGGTTCCGACCGGCAAGAATCGGCGCAAGACCAAGGGATTTTGCGGTGCGGGCGGTCAATTTTCCGGTGTAGCCTGTGGCACCGTAGACCAAAATCCGGCCTTCTCTCGACATTGCGGCGGTTCCTTCTGCGCTGGTATCCTGTCCGGCAAGGCGGATGCCCCCCGGTGGGGCTGCGGCGTTCGCCTATATGGGGATCGAACGATGATTCGCGCAATCGTCCAGATCGGGCTGTTGCTGCTGGTGGCTTTGCTGCTGGCGGGTGCGCCGGCCCACGCCCAGGGGGCTGATCCTTCGCGTGCCCTCAGCAACTGCAAGGGGGGCGCGGGCATCTGGAGCGACCTCAGGCTTTCGGCCTGCAACGAGCTCATCAAGTCCGGCAAGTATGCCGGCCCGGAACTTGCGCGGATCCACTATCACCGCGGCAATGCCCGGCTCACGCAAAGCGATTATCGCGGTGCCATCGATGATTTCAATGCGTCGCTTGGCCTGAGCGCCAGCAATGCCGATGCGCTGCATGAGCGCTGCTGGGCGAAGGCCGTGCTGAACAAGGAGCTTGAGGAAGCGCTGGCGGACTGCAATGAATCGCTGCGCCTGAAGCCCAATGACCCCGAGACGCTGGGTGGTCGCGGCTTCCTTTATCTGAGGCTCGGGTTCATGAAGACGGCGATCCTCGATTACTCGGCGGCGATCGAATCCATGCCCAACCAGGCTAGCTTCCATTATGGCCGGGCCATCGCCAAGCAGCGCCTGGGCGACCAGGAGGGGGCCGATGCGGACTTCCTTACGGCGCGGGCGCTGGACCCGAAGATCGACACCGTTTTCGAGCGGCTGGACGATGCTGCGGGCGGCAAGGGCGTGTGGGGCACGATCGCGGGCTACTGGCGGGCCGTGATGAAGTGGATCTACTGAACACGCCCGGCGCGATTTTCCGGAAATCAGTCGCCCGGTACGCGATTTGACAATCTTTATAATTCTGTCAAAACCGTAGCCATGGATCCCAAGGCTAAAATCCTCATGGCTGCGCTTCGCGTGTTTGCGCGCCATGGATACCGGCACACCTCCATGTCCATGGTGGCGGACGAGGCCGCGCTGTCGCGCCAGGCCGTCTATCATCACTTCGCGTCCAAGGAGTTGCTGTTTTCCGCGCTTGTGGGGTCGCTGCAGGAGCGTGCCCATGAAGAGGTGGAAGCCGCGCTTGCCGCCATGAGCGGGACGTCGCTGGCCGAGCGGCTCTACCGGGCGCTGATCGTGCAGCACGAGGTGCTGGTTGGCGATCTTGCCGGATCGCCCTATGCAGCCGAACTCATGGACGAGAGTGTGCGCTACTGTTCCGATATCGTGTCGGCCCACACGCAGAAGTTCCAGAAATATCTCGAGAGTGTTGTCGCGCAGGCGGTGGCCAGCGGCAATGCTGCTCTGCAGCAAGGTGTCAACCAGAAGCAGTTCGTATCGATGCTGATGATGGCAGCAAAGGGTGTGAAGGTCAGTCACGTCCAGTCGAGCCCGCGGGTGCATGCCCAGGCGCTTGAGCAGATGGTCATGACGATGTGCAGGGGGGCTGTCGACGAGCGGCAGCGTGCCGGCACAAGTTCGGTCAAAGGTATTGTGGCAGGGAGGGCCAGGTAATGATCACGCTTACGGTGAATGGGCAGGCGCAGAGCGTCGATGCCGAGGAGGGCATGCCGCTTCTCTGGGTGCTCAGGGACATCCTGAATTTTACCGGCACCAAGTATGGGTGCGGCGTTGGGGCGTGTGGTGCATGCACGGTTCTGGTCGACGGTGCTGCCGTGCGAAGCTGCTCGTATCCGGCGGTTCTTGCGCAAGGCAAGACGGTCACGACCATCGAAGGCCTGGCTGCAGGTGGAACGCTGCACAAGGTTCAGCAGGCCTGGATCGACGCGCAGGCACCGCAATGTGGCTTCTGCCAGTCCGGCCAGATCATGGCGGCTGTCGCGCTGCTGAAGGAAAAGCCCCAGCCAACCGACGCCGACATCGATGCGGCGATGACGAATATCTGCCGTTGCGGTGCGTATGAGCAGATCCGCGCGGCCATCCATGCAGCGGCCAAGGCCTGAGGGAGAGCGTAAAATGGGAAAGATCACGCGCAGGCTGATGATTTTTGGTGGTGCTGCTGTCGCAGGCGGCGGCCTTCTTGTGGGTTATGCGACGCTGCCCTGGCAGACGCTCGATCGGGCGCGCCAGATTGGCGGCAAGCCAGGCGAGACGATGCTTGCGGCATGGGTGCGCATCGCAAAGGACAATTCGGTGACCGTCATCGTGCCCCATTCGGAAATGGGGCAGGGTGTCCATACCTCGCTGCCGATGATGCTGGCCGAGGAGCTCGACGCCGACTGGTCGCTCGTGCGCATGGAGCAGGCCCCGGCCGACATGGCGTTTGCGAACCAGGGACTGGCGCGCGGCTTCATGATGGACATGACCGGTTCGGCGCCTGCGTTCCTGTCGGGACCACTGGATTTCATGTCGCGCAAGACGGCCGAGGGAATGAACCTGCAGACGACCGGCGGCAGTACCTCGGTGCGCTGGACGGGCGTTGAAGGCATGCGCCGCACGGGTGCTGCGGCGCGACTGATGCTGGTGAAGGCCGCGGCTGCTGCCTGGGGCGTGGATGAAGCCTCGATCACCACTGCCGACAGCAAGCTGACGCATGCGGCGAGCGGCAAGAGTGCAACGTATGGCGAGATGGCGGAAGCCGCCGCAACCCAGAGCGTTCCGGTCGATTGTCCGCTGAAGGCCAAGAAGGACTACAAGATCGTTGGCAAGCCCATCCAGCGCTTCGATATTCCAGCCAAGGTGGATGGTCGCGCCGTCTATGGCCTCGACAAGCGCCTGCCGGGGATGCGCTTTGCCGTCATTGCGGCGTCGCCGGTATTCGGCGGCAAGCTGAAGTCGGTTGACGAAAAGCCTGCACTGGCGATGAAGGGTGTCAGCCAGGTCGTCAAGCTCGAGGACGCTGTCGTTGTTGTTGCCGACAACACGTGGCGCGCGAAGGAAGCCTTGGCAGCCCTGTCGCCGGTCTGGGACGAGGGGGGCAATGCGGGCGTGACGTCTGCGTCCATCATCGCTGGCATGGATGCGGCGCTGGCAAAGGACGGTCTTGCCGAAGAGGCAGGCCAGGGCGATGTTGACGCCGCGCTTGCGAGCGCCAAGAAGGTGATCGAAGCACGCTATGAGGTGCCTTATCTGGCCCATGCACCCATGGAAGTGATGAATACGACCGTTCACCTCGAGGGTGACAGGCTTTCAGTGTGGGGTGGGTTCCAGGATGGGCTCGCTGCCCGGGTGCTTGCAGCAAAGACGGCAAGCCTGCCGGTTGACAATGTCACGCTGACACACACCGCCATGGGCGGCGGCTTTGGCCGACGTCTGCCGGAATACATGGATTATCTGGTGCAGGCGGTGAAGGTCGGCATGC
Source organism: Micropepsaceae bacterium (assembly GCA_044351125.1). Classification (GTDB taxonomy): domain Bacteria; phylum Pseudomonadota; class Alphaproteobacteria; order Micropepsales; family Micropepsaceae; genus SZUA-430. The sequence continues at coordinate 78 of JBILGJ010000208.1, read as the reverse complement.
AGGTGAAGGGTCCCGTCCAGCTTGCCTACACGCGCGAAGAGGACATGACGCATGGCTTCTTCCGCCATGCCTCGGTTG
>JBILGJ010000207.1:0-5552 GCA_044351125.1 Micropepsaceae bacterium | reverse complement strand
TCCCGAAGGCTTCATCAGCCCCGTCCGCTGGGGTGTGGAAGCCGACGTGCATGAACGCTTCGGCGCGGCTGGCATCCCGCCCACCGCAATCAGCACCACACGCGACACCTATGTCTTCGAACACGACGGTCCGCCCGAGGCGCTACTCGACCGCTTCGCGACATTCTACGGCCCGACGATGAACGCCTTCGACGCCGCCCGCGCCAAGGGACAAGAGGGCGATCTGCGGGCGGAACTCGACCAGCTGTTCAAGTCACAGAACAGGAGCAGCGATCCGGCGCGCACGTCAATCCCGGCGACCTTCCTGCGTGTCACGGTCAGCAAGGCCTGAGGTCAGCCTGGATCAGGGCTTCACGGAAATCTTCGTGTCGACGCCCCAGTTGCCCGGATTGACCGGCGGGTCCTCCGGATAGCATTCGGCGAACATGAACATCGACTTGACCGTCAACACATGCGGCCCCGGCGTCAGGTCCTTGCCCAGCGCGACCGTCTCGCTCTTGCCAGCGGCAAGCGGTGCGGTTCGGCTGACCTTCTTTCCGTCAACCTCAAGCGTGAACCGCAACGGGGCGCATTGGTTGTAGGGCGTCATCACTGACGCGACCCATGCTTCGCCGGCCTTGGTGACGGTGAACGGATAGGAAAACCCGTTGCCGCATTCCACGCCCTTGCCGGGAACCCGGGTGGCAGCCCCGCATTTGCCCCAGCGCACGCCCGCTTCGGCTGGCGTCGCGTAAAGCAGGGTCGTCGCAAGCAGCGGTCCCATGAAGGCCACATATCTGAGGGCAGGGAACATCAAATCTCCTGTTCTGAAAGGCCACCGGCCATGAAGGCCTTGGCCTGTCACAACCGGATTTAGCGTGTACAATACACCAGTCAGTCAAGGCGACGAAACCACGATGTTGTCACAAAAGGCCCGTTATGCGCTGCGCGCCATGCTGCATCTCGCGGCGCAGGAACAAGGGACCTCCCACCAGATCGCCGACGTGGCAGAGGGGGCCAACATCCCCCGCAAGTTCCTCGAGCAGATCCTGCTCGAGTTGAAGCGCCGGGGCTTGGTGCACAGCCACCGCGGCCGCCATGGCGGCTACAGCCTGGGAAGAACACCCAGCGAGATCTCGTTCGCCGAGATCATCCGCATCATCGATGGTCCCCTGGCGCTTAGCCCCTGCGCAAGTCGCACGGCCTACCGCAAATGCGAGGACTGCGACGACGAAACAACCTGCGCGATCCGCAAGTCGCTTGTGGACGTGAGAAACGCAACCGCCCGCATCCTCGAGCATCATTCGCTGGCCGACGCGCTGGCTGACCGGCGCAAGCTCAAGCCAGGTGCCTGAGAGAGCATACCATATAATCTCTATTGACTAAGTAGACTATTAGATTACCCTGCAATCGCTCGCTTTTCCCGGCAACGATGAAGGAGCCCTCGCGCATGACCAAGTTTTCCCGGATAACCGGCTACGTGCTGGCGGCACTCTCATTCCTCTTCCTGTTCAGCCAGGCAGCCTTCTCCAAGGACATCACGCTTCTCAACGTGTCCTACGACCCGACCCGGGAACTCTACGCCGAGGTCAACAAGGCCTTCACCGCCGACTGGAAGGCAAAGACCGGCGACACGGTCACGATCAACCAGAGCCATGGCGGCTCGGGCAAGCAGGCGCGTTCCGTCATTGACGGGCTTGAGGCCGATGTCGTGACACTCGCGCTGGCCCACGACATCGACGAGATCGCCGCGCGCGGCAAGCTTCTCCCAGCCAACTGGCAGTCAAGGCTGCCGGGCAACGCCTCGCCCTACACCTCAACGATCGTCTTCCTCGTGCGCAAGGGTAACCCGCGCCGGATCAGGGATTGGGGCGATCTGGCAACTCGTGGCGTTCAGGTCATCACGCCTAACCCCAAGACATCGGGTGGCGCGCGCTGGAACTATTTGGCGGCTTGGGCCTGGGCACTGCGCCAGGCCGGCGGCAACGAAGCCAGGGCCCGCGACTTCCTCGCCCGCCTCTACAGGAACGTGCCCGTGCTCGATACAGGTGCCCGCGGCTCGACCACGACCTTCACCCAGCGCGGCATCGGCGATGTATTGATCTCCTGGGAGAACGAGGCCCAATTGGCATTGAAGGAGCTTGGCACCACCAACTTCGAGATTGTTTATCCCTCGGTCAGCATTCTCGCCGAGCCGCCTGTTGCCGTCGTCGACCGCAACGTGGACAGAAAGGGCACGCGCGCCGTCGCCGAGGCCTACCTGAAGTTCCTCTACACGCCGCGCGCGCAGGAAGTGATCGCGAAGAACTTCTATCGTCCGACCGACCCGGCGGTTGCCGCCCGCCATGCCGGCAAGTTCCCCACCATTCCGTTGGTCACCGTCGATGGTGTCTTCGGCGGCTGGCAGAAGGCCCACGCGACACATTTCGCCGACGGTGGTATCTTCGACCAGATCTACCAGCCAGGACGATAGGTGGCTCAGGCCAGCACAGCATGGACGTTCAGGCAACCGAGCGTGCTCCCGGGGTTCGGGCTCACGTTCGGCTTTGCCGTTCTCTACCTCAGCCTTGTCGTGCTGATCCCGCTGGCGGCACTCCTGCTGCGGCCATGGGAGCTCGGCCTTGCCGGCGTGTGGGAGACGGTCACCACCCCGCGCGTGCTATCGGCGCTGCGCGTCAGCTTCGGTGCCGCTGCAATCGCAAGCCTCATCAACGCGGTGTTCGGGCTGGTGGTCGCATGGGTGCTGGTGCGCTACGAATTTCCGGGAAAGCGCATCATCGACGCCTTCGTCGATCTCCCCTTCGCATTGCCCACCGCCGTCGCCGGCATCGCGCTCACCGCGCTCTATGCCCCGAATGGCTGGTTCGGCCAGGTCCTCGCCGGGGCAGGGATCAAGGTGGCCTTCACGCCGCTGGGCATCGTCGTGGCGCTGACTTTCATCGGATTGCCCTTCGTGGTCCGGACCGTCCAGCCCGTGCTCGCCGAAGCCGAACGCGAGCTTGAGGAGGTTTCAGCCACGCTTGGCGCCTCACGTGGCCAGACGTTTCTCCGCGTGATCCTGCCGGCAATCCTGCCCGCCTGGCTGACCGGCGTGGCCCTCGCATTCGCTCGCGCGGTCGGCGAGTATGGTTCGGTCATCTTCATCGCCGGCAACCTGCCGCTCGTCTCCGAGATCGCTCCGCTCCTGATCGTGATCGAGCTCGAGCAATACGACTATGCCGGCGCCGCAGCGATTGGCATGGCCATGCTTGTGCTGTCATTCGCGATCCTGCTCTGCATCAACCTCCTTCAGGCCTGGGCGCGGTCAAGATGAGCGGGCAGGCGAGCCAAAGGCGCAAGTTCCAGTCGCCCACGCAGGAAAGCCCGATCGTGCGCGTGGCACTGACGCTCGTCGCCATCGCCTTCGTGTCCGTCTTCCTGCTGACGCCGCTTGTGGCCGTTTTCATCGAAGCCCTGCGCAACGGCACCGACACGTTCCTCGCGGCCATCACCGAGCAGGATGCACAGGCGGCCATCTGGCTGACCCTGACGGTGGCCGCCATCGCCGTGCCCCTGAACACGATCTTCGGCCTCGCCGCCGCCTGGTCGATTGCCAAGTTCGAGTTCCGCGGCAAGAGCCTCCTCATCACTCTGATCGATTTGCCCTTTTCGGTCTCGCCCGTGATCTCGGGCCTCGTTTACGTGCTGCTCTTCGGAGCGCAGGGCTATCTCGGCCCCTGGCTCGACGCACTCGGCATCAAGGTGATCTTCACGATAACCGGCCTCGTGCTCGCGACCGTGTTCGTGACATTTCCTTTTGTTGCGCGCGAACTGATCCCGCTGATGCAGGAGCAGGGCGTTTCCGAGGAAGAGGCCGCCCTGACGCTTGGCGCAAGCGGCTGGCAGATGTTCTGGCGCGTGACCCTGCCCAATGTGCGCTGGGGCCTGCTTTACGGCGTCCTGCTCTGCAATGCCCGCGCGATGGGCGAGTTCGGCGCCGTGTCGGTTGTCTCGGGCCACATCCGCGGCCTGACGAACACCATGCCGTTGCATGTCGAGATCCTCTACAACGAATACAATTTCGCGGCTGCCTTCGCCGTCGCCTCGCTGCTGGCCCTTCTGGCCATCGTGACGCTCGTGCTGAAGAGCCTGCTCGAGTGGCGCTACGGCGACCAGATCGCAGCCAGCCGCAGGCATTGAAGCGACACGCGCATGAACACGACGAACGGATAGGCACCCATGACGCTGGAAATCGCGAACCTGACCAAGCGCTTCGGCAAGTTTCCGGCCGTGAGCAATGTCAGCCTCACGGTAGGGCAGGGTGAATTCATGGCGCTGCTCGGTCCCTCGGGCTCGGGCAAGACCACGCTCCTGCGCGCGATCGGCGGCCTCGACATGCCCGAGGAGGGCACGCTACGCTTTGACGGGCAGGACATCACGCATCAGCCCGCGCGCGAACGAAGGGTAGGCTTCGTCTTCCAGGCCTACGCCCTGTTTCGCCACATGACGGTCGCCCGCAACATCGCCTTCGGTCTCGACGTGAAGCCGTGGTCAAGCCGCCCCTCGCGCCACGCGATCAGGGCCCGTGTCGAAGGGCTTCTCGCCCGCATGCAGCTCGACGGCCTCGGCGACCGCTATCCCAGCCAGCTTTCGGGCGGCCAGCGCCAGCGCGTGGCCCTGGCCCGTGCGCTGGCCATCGAGCCGCGCATCCTGCTGCTCGACGAACCCTTCGGCGCACTCGACGCCAAGGTCCGCAAGGATCTGCGCCAGTGGCTGCGCGCGCTGCACGACGAGACGAGGCTCACGACGATCATGGTCACCCACGACCAGGATGAAGCCCTCGCACTCGCCGACCGCGTCGCCGTCATGAATAGGGGCCAGATCGAACAGGTCGCCACCCCCGCCGAACTCCGCACCGCCCCCGCCACCCCGTTCGTCAAAGACTTCCTCGCAGTCTGACGCGGCCAGGTTAGTGAAAGCATGGGTGGCCGGGCCTGACCCGGCCATGACGAATGTGTATTTCTAAACGCCCGTCATGGCCGGGCCTGACCCGGCCACCCAGAGGCGGTGCATTGCCTCAGACTTGGCGGCTCACTTTGCCCAATCGGGAAGCTCACGTGAACGCAGGATATCCTCATAAAGGTCCCGCCATTGCGGGTTCGCCTTTTCGATCAGCGCGAGTTTCCAAATTCGCGGCCAACGCTTTATCGACATCTCGCGCTGGATTGCGGCGCGAATGAATTCATGCGGCTCGTACCAGACCAGGCGCGTGACGTTGTACCTCGCGGTGAAGATTGAAGCCGTGCCTTGCCTGTGCCGCCATACGCGACCAATCAGGTTGTTCGTCACGCCGGTGTAGAGCGTGCCGTTTCTCTGGCTCGCAAGGATGTAGGTAAACCCGCCGTATTCGCGCATAGGCGCTCCTCCGTGATCCCCAATTGGCATTGGACATCCGGGCGGGAACGTGGCGGCGAAGGTTTCAATTGTCGCAAGTCCAAGAGCTATTGCGATAGGCGCGCGCTGGCACTGGGTGGCCGGGTCAAGCCCGGCCATGACGGTCATATATACATAATTGATTCGTCATGGCCGGGCTT
>JBILGJ010000206.1:0-5589 GCA_044351125.1 Micropepsaceae bacterium | reverse complement strand
TCCGACATGGCACAGCGGATCGTCGCGTACTCGAAGACGAACCCGCAGGCCATGACGCTGCCCGCTCAGACCTTTGCACAGCAGACGCTGGAGCGTGACTTCCCCTGCCCGCCACCCAAGGCGCCGTGAGGCGCAGGACAACCACCATGAAAAGCTTCGCCGCTGCCCTCCTCGGATTGACGCTGATGACAACGAGTGCCTTTGCAGACACGGCGCCAACCGCAGCACCGGGTGGCGGCGACCGCTATTCAGGACCTGGCTTCGCCACGCGCGCGCCCGTCATCGCTCGCCACGGGATGGCTGCCACCGCCCAGCCACTGGCCACCCAGGTCGCCATCGATGTGCTCAAGGCAGGCGGCAGCGCCATCGACGCCGCCATTGCCGCCAACGCAGCGCTTGGCCTGATGGAGCCGGTCGGCTGTGGCATCGGCGGCGACCTCTATGCGATCGTCTGGGACCCAAAGACCGGCAAGCTTTACGGCTTCAATGGATCGGGACGTTCGCCCGCCGGACGCAGCCTCGAAGATCTGCGCCGCAAGCTTGGCACCCGGACAGACATGCCAACCCACGGCTCGCTGACGGTCACCGTGCCAGGCACGGTCGATGGCTGGTTCGCCCTGCACCAGCGCTTTGGCAAGCTCCCCATGTCGAAGCTGCTCGATCCGGCCATACGCTATGCCGACGAGGGCTTCCCCGTATCCCAGCTGGTGGCCGATTACTGGAAGCGGAACTTCCGCGCCTTCGAGCGCAACACCGCCGACATCGAGGAAATCGACAACGCGAAGAAGACCTACCTCGTCGACGGGCGGGCCCCGGCGCACGGCGAGATATTCCGCAACCCGGACCTCGCCCGCACCTATCGCGCCATCGCCAGGGGCGGACGCAACGCCTTCTACAGTGGCGATCTGGCCCGCACCATGGACGCGTATTTCCGCCGCATCGGGGCGGACATGCGACTGGCCGACCTCGCCGCCCACAAGGGCGAATGGGTCGACCCCGTGTCGGTGCGCTACCGCGGCTACGATGTGTACGAGCTGCCACCCAACACGCAGGGCGTCGCAGCACTCCAGATGCTGAAGATCCTCGAGGCCTACGACCTGAAATCAATGGGTCGCGGCTCGGCCGATACGCTGCATGTCATGGTCGAAGCCAAGCGCCTCGCCTTCGAGGACCTCGCCAAATTCTACGCCGACACTGCAACCTACAACGCCCCTGTCGCCGAGCTGATCTCGGACGACTACGCCGCGAAGCGCCGGGCGTTGATCGACATGAAGCGCGCCAATGCCGACATCCCGCCCGGCGAAATAAAGCTGCGCCAGGGCGACACGACCTACCTGACCACAGCCGACAGCTCGGGCATGATGGTCTCGCTGATCCAGTCGAACTATCGCGGCATGGGCTCGGGGCTCGTGCCCGATGGACTGGGCTTCATGCTGCAGGACAGGGGCGAGCTCTTCGCCCTCGACCCCGCACATCCCAATGTCTACGCACCCGCCAAGCGCCCCTTCCAGACCATCATCCCCGCCTTCGTGATGAAGGCCGGCAAGCCCTTCATGAGCTTTGGCGTCATGGGCGGTGACCTGCAACCCCAGGGTCACGTGCAGATCCTCGTGAACATGATCGACTTCGGCCTGAACGTGCAGGAGGCCGGCGACGCCGCACGCTTCCGCCATGTCAGCTCGGATGACTGGACGCGCAAGAGCTCGGCAGGTGTCGGCAAGCTGCAGCTCGAGACCGGTATCGGGCCCGATATACGCCGCGAACTCGAACGTCGCGGCCATGACCTCGAGCCTGGCGATGGAGGTTTCGGGGGATATCAGGCCATCATGCGGGATCCCGCGACGGGCGCCTATTGGGGCGCCTCCGAGATGCGCAAGGACGGCGCTGCAATCGGCTACTAGGAAACGCTCCGAAGGCGCAGGCTAGCCAACGCTCCGCATCGGCACATCTTCGATCCGCTCGACCGGGAAACGGACCGTGAAGACGCTGCCCTCGCCGGGCGCGCTCTTCACGCTGATCGTGCCGCCATGCAGTTCGACAAGCCGGCGCGTGATCGCAAGTCCAAGACCCGTGCCCTGATGACGTTTGTTCATCCCGCCGTCAGCCTGAACGAACGGCTCGAACACGCGTCCCACGTCCTGCATGGCAATGCCGATACCGGTATCCCGCACCTCGAGCACAAGGCCGGAACCATCCCGCCCCACCGACACGTCAACCCGCCCGCCGGCAGGCGTGAACTTCACCGCATTGGCGACAAGGTTCGTCACGATCTGGCGAATTCTGAGGTCATCGCCCCGGATGATGTGCTGCCCCGATGCGGCATGGGCGTGCAAACCGACTTTGGCCTCTGCGGCCTGGGGTGACAGCAGCCGCGTGATCTCGCTGGCCGTATCACCCACGTCCACCCGCGTCTCGTTCAGGCTCATGCCACCAGCATTCGCCCGGCTGAGATCGAGGATCTGGTTGATGAGACCCAGGAGGTGCGTCCCACTTGAATGGATGCACTCCGCGTATTCGTGAACCCGACCCGGCTGCGCGGCTATTTCAGGCCGATCCTTGAGCAATTGCGCAAAGCCGACCACCGAATTCAGCGGCGTGCGCAACTCGTGGCTCATGTTGGCAAGAAACATCGATTTGGCGGCATCGGCGTCAAGTGCACGTCGCAGGTTGCGCTCGGCCTCGATCGCCTTTGACTGTGCCGCAAGAAGGGAAAGATGCTCGCTCGATCGCGCACGCTTTCGCTCCTGCTCGAACTCCACCTGCCTCAGCAATGCATTCCGTCGCCAGTGGAACGCGAGACCCGAAATGCCGAACGCCTGAATCATGAACAGCGAATAGTGAAACCAGAGGGCGCCATCGGCACCCGAGGGTGCAACCAGGAACGCCGCCACCCAAGCCGCAGCGCAGGCCGCACAGAGCACGGCATAGGCATCAAGCCGCAGCATCAAGATGCCAGCCGCAATGGTGAGCATGCCGAGATTGGTGGCCTGCATGGGCTCGCCACCCATCCACAGACGCAAAGCCGCATTCAGCCAGACCAACCCGACAATGACGAGCATGGCATCCACGATGTAGCGGTAGGGCAGCAGTCCGATCATGAATGCAAGGCGGAGCAGCAACAGGGTGCCACCTGACACCGCAGCAACAGCCGCAAGTGGAAACCTGATCTCGGCTGGAAGGAAAAAGGCGTGCGAAACAGCGAAGAAGACAAGAACAATGCCGCCAAACACCAGCCAGTTCTTGACCATGGTGGGATAGGTCGGGGCCGCAGCGATGATCTGCGCGTCCGACTTCTCCTGCGCAGACAGCCAGCGGCCTATGCGTCTCATGACATTCTTCATGCCCCTATCTTGGGCAGATCTTCCTAAATCGCCGTTATCCTCGAGCGACCGGTCAACACTTCATCAATCATGCCGACGCTGGAAATGTGCAAGGCCACCGAAGGATCTTCAGCATCGCTTTACCAGCCTGCGAAGTTGCATCCGGCCTTCCACGGCCTTGATAGCCCGCTTCGTACGATCTAGAACCCTGACAAAGGCATCCGGAAACCCAGCATGCAGGTCAGAAAATCCGTCATTGAGGCAATCGGAAACACACCGCTCATCCGGCTGAACCGCCTGTCGGACGAGACCGGCTGCGAGATCCTGGGCAAGGCGGAGTTCATGAACCCGGGCCAGTCGGTCAAGGACCGGGCCGCCCTCGGGATCATCCGTGATGCGGAACAAACGGGCAGGCTTCGGCCGGGTGGAACCATTGTGGAGGGAACCGCCGGAAACACAGGCATCGGCCTGACCATTGTCGGAAATGCATTGGGCTACCGGACAGTCATCGTGATCCCCGACACCCAGACCCAGGAAAAGAAGGACACGCTCCGCCAGCTCGGCGCCCGACTGATCGAGGTGCCCGCCGTCCCCTACCGCGACGAGAATAACTACGTGAAGTACTCCGGCAGGCTGGCCGCCGAACTCGACCGGACCGAGCCCTCCGGAGCCATCTGGGCCAACCAGTTCGATAATGTCGCAAACCGCAACATCCATGTGGAAACCACCGGGCCCGAGATCTGGTCGCAGACCGACGGCACGGTCGACGGATTTGTGTGCGCTGTAGGCACCGGCGGCACGCTGGCCGGCGTCGCAGCATCCCTCCGCAGCTTTGATCCCGACGTGCGGATCGCCATCGCCGACCCCATGGGTGCCGCACTCTATAGCTACTACACGACCGGCGAGCTCAAGGCCGAAGGCTCGTCGATTACCGAAGGGATTGGACAGGGACGCGTGACCGCGAACCTCGAGGGTTTCCGGCCTGACCTCGCCTTCCGCATCCCCGACACCGAAGCCATACCCTACTGCTTCGAATTGCTGCAGAACGAAGGCCTGTGCCTGGGCACCTCGAGCGCGGTCAACGTCGCAGGCGCCCGACGGCTCGCGCAGGAGCTCGGTCGCGGCCACGTGATCGTCACGATCCTGTGCGATTATGGTACCCGCTACGCGTCGCGCCTCTACAATCCCGGGTTCCTGCGCTCGAAGGGACTTCCCGTGCCGGCCTGGCTGGAGAACAAATGACACACCCCCTGGTTTCGACGGAATGGCTTGCCTCACATCTCAAGGCGCCCGACCTGCGGGTGGTCGATGCTTCCTGGCACATGCCCGCCGCGAACCGCGATGCGAAGGCCGAGTACGCCAGCGGCCACATACCAGGGGCCGTGCACTTCGATATCGACGAAATTGCAGACACCGCCGCACCGTATCCCCACATGCTGGCCCCGCCCGAGAAATTCGCCAGCCGCATGAAGAAGCTTGGCATTGGCGATGGGCACAGGGTCGTTGTCTACGACAGCACCGGAATCTTCTCGGCCGCCCGCGTGTGGTGGAACTTCCGCGTCATGGGCCACGAGGACGTCTTCGTGCTCGATGGCGGCCTGCCGAAATGGATCGCCGAGGGGCGCCCGCTCGACGACATGCCACCCGTCCAGCGCGACCGACACTTCACACCACGCCCGAACCACTCGATTGTCCGCACCGCAGCAGACATGAAGGCCAATCTCACGTCGCACCGCGAGCAGGTCATCGACGCCCGCTCGCCAGGACGTTTCAGCGGCCAGGAACCAGAGCCACGCCCTGGCGTACGCGGCGGACATATTCCGGGCGCCATCAACATCCACTACGCGCGCCTCCTCAACGCCGACGGCACGATGCGCCCGCGCGCTGAACTCGAGGCGATTTTTGCAGCCGCCGGGATCGAAACGTCCCGCCAGGTGGCCGCATCCTGCGGCTCAGGCGTGACAGCAGCGATCCTCGCGCTGGCCCTGCGCGTCATCGGCGCGCCCGATGCTGCCATCTATGACGGATCCTGGTCCGAATGGGGATCACGGCACGACCTCCCGCTCGCCACATGACCCGCACACCCATCGACATCACGATCACCAAGCTCGAGATGGCAACACGCCCTCCGGGAATGCGCCCGCCCTTGCCCCACGGCCACGACAACGGGCGCTGCGTCCTCCTGCGCACACGAAAGCCGCCCTTGCATTTCTACCGCTATCTCTATGGAACGGTAGGCGCCCCTTATCACTGGGTCGATCGCCTCCGC
>JBILGJ010000015.1:0-16859 GCA_044351125.1 Micropepsaceae bacterium | reverse complement strand
GATGATCACGGCGTGCATGCCGTTGTCGCGGAAGTACTCGCCGATCGTGCAGCCTGCAAACGGCGCGAGGAACTGCAGCGGGGCCGGGTCGGATGCCGTGGCCGCGACGACGCAGGTGTATTCCATGGCGCCGAACTGCTCGAGTGTCTTGACGATCTGGGCGACCGTCGAGCGCTTCTGGCCGATGGCAACGTAGATGCAGTAGAGCTTCTGCTTCTCGTCGCCCGAGGCGTTGATGGCCTTCTGGTTGATGATGGTGTCGAGCGCGATCGCGGTCTTGCCGGTCTGGCGGTCACCGATGATCAGTTCGCGCTGGCCGCGACCGATCGGGATGAGCGAGTCGACCGACTTCAGGCCGGTCTGCATGGGCTCGTGGACCGAGCGGCGCGGGATGATGCCAGGTGCCTTCACGTCCACGCGGCGGCGTTCGGCGCCGACGATCGGTCCCTTGCCATCGAGGGGGTTGCCGAGCGGGTCAACAACGCGGCCGAGCAGACCCTTGCCGACGGGAACGTCGACGATGGTGCCGGTGCGCTTGACGGTGTCGCCTTCCTTGATGTCACGGTCGCTGCCGAAGATAACAACACCGACATTGTCCGTTTCGAGGTTCAGGGCCATGCCCTTGATGCCGCCCGGGAACTCGACCATCTCGCCGGCCTGGACCTTGTCGAGGCCGTGGATGCGCGCGATGCCGTCGCCGACGGACAGGACCTGCCCCACTTCGCTGACTTCGGCTTCGGCGCCGAAGTTCTTGATCTGGGACTTGAGGATGGCGGAAATTTCTGCGGCTTGGATATCCATGGGAGTGGCCTTAGGCACCTTTCATCGCGCGCTCGAGACGGGCGAGTTTCGATTTGAGGGAGGAGTCGATCTGGCGTGAGCCAACCTTGACGACCAAACCGCCCAGGAGAGACGGATCGACCGATTCAGTCATTCTGATTTCGCGCTTGATGGAGGACTTGAGCGCGGACTGCAGCGCCGCGCGCTGTGCCGCAGTCAATGGCTTGGCGCTGACGACCGACGCGCTTGTCTCTCCCTTGCGGGCGGCGACGAGCGCATCGAATGCCACAACGATGCCCTGCAGCGCGAACAGGCGGCGCTTCTGGGCGAGGAGGCCGATGAAGTTCTTCGTGAGCAGGCTGACGCCGAGGCGTTCGAGAATGGCGGCGATCGCCTTGCCCTGCTCGTCGCGCGAGAACACGGGCGAGCGAACGAAGCGCGCCATGTCGGCGCTGCCTTCGACCAGGGCCCGCAGGCGCGCGAGGTCGCTTGAGACCGTGTCGAGCGATTTTGATTCGTCCGCGAGCTCGAAAAGGGCTGTCGCGTAGCGACCTGCCAGACCCGCAACGGAGATGTTTTCGCTTGCCACGATCGAACCGGCTCCAAACCTGAGACCCGCCCAAGCCCGACGCCGGTACCCGGCGCGACTTAAGCTATTGATATTACTGACTAATTAGCTTTTTGGGCACAGACGAATGCTGCCCCCTTGCGATAACGCGCGGGGGCATTAGCACAGCCCCCATTGCAGCGCAACACGGCGGAAATGCGCGGATCGTCTCAGTCCTCAGATTTCAGCTTCTTCCGGGCGGCGGCGCCGAATGCAAACCCCAAGACCACACCAAGAGCGAGGCCAATACCAAAATTGCCCGACGCTATGCCGATGGCTGCTCCCAAGGCTACTCCTAGCGCAAATCCGCCATTGACCACCGACGTGTCTCCCCTATCTACCCAAAGGACATGGGGTCAATGGATCCCTGTATCAACCCCTGCCGCACGTGCACGAGGAGGCACTCCATGGACCTGTCGAAGATCAGTTCGGGGCGCAACCCGCCCAAGGATGTGCATGCGCTCATCGAGATCCCCTATGGCGGCACGCCGGTGAAGTACGAGATGGACAAGGCTTCGGGCACCCTGTTCGTCGACCGGTTCCTGCATACGGCGATGTACTATCCGGGAAACTACGGGTTCATTCCGCATACGCTTTCGGAAGACGGGGATCCGATCGACGTGCTTGTGATTGCGCCAGTGCCGGTGGTTGCCGGCACTGTGATCAGGTGCCGGCCGGTTGGGGCGCTGATCATGCGTGACCAGGCGGGTCCTGACGAGAAGATCCTGGCGGTACCCGTCGATGCGCTGCATCCCTTCTATACCGGCGTGCAGTCCTACAAGGACCTGCCACCAATCCTGCGTGACCAGACCGCGCATTTCTTCCAGCACTACAAGGACCTCGAGAAAGGCAAGTGGACGCAGCTCGGGGACTGGGTGGATACGGGCGATGCCGAGCGACTGATCATGGAGGCGATCGAACGCGCGAAGCGGTCAACGAAAGCCTGAGGGCACGCTAGAGGAAGCTCAGCGGGTCAATGTCGATCGTCATGTCGACCGACGCGGGGACCTTCACGTCCGCGAGCCATGCGCGCAGGAAGGCCTGGAGATTGACGGTCTTGTCCGCGTGCACGGCAAAGCGCAGGCGTGTCTGGCCCCGGATCACGGCCAAGGGTGCGGGCGCCGGGCCCCAGACCTGAACGCCGCGGGCCTGGGGTGCGAGACCAGACAGGTCATCACCAAAGGCATGGACGAGTTGCTCGTTGCGGCTGGACAGGATGACGGCGGCGAGGCGCGCAAAGGGCGGCAGGTCTGCGGCCTCGCGCTTGGCCCATTCGGCGGCGTAGAAGGCATCGCGATCGCCCGAGGCCATGGCGGTGAGGACCGGGTGGCCCGGATCGGTGGTCTGGATCAGGACACGGCCGGGACGCAGTGCGCGACCGGCGCGGCCCGCCACCTGATGCAACAACTGGAAGGTCCGCTCACGCGCGCGAGGGTCGGCACCTTCAAGTCCGATGTCGGCATCGATCACGCCCACCAGCGTCAACATCGGGAAGTTATGCCCCTTCGCGACAATCTGGGTGCCGATGAGGATGTCGACTTCGTGCGCGGCGATTGCCTCGATCGCTGCCTGGATCTGGCGTGGACCGGCCATCGTGTCACTGGATGCGATGCCGGAGCGGGCGGACGGGAACTTGGCGATCACCTCTTCGGCGACGCGCTCGACCCCGGGCCCGCAGGCGATGAACGTGCCTGTGTTGCTGCATTCGGGACAGGAGGCGGGCGTGCCGCGCTCGTAGCCGCAGTGGTGGCAGACAAGCTTGCGGCGGTAGCGGTGTTCGACCAGCCAGGAGGTGCAGCGCGGGCAACCCAGCTTGTGGCCGCATGCCTTGCAGAGCGTGAGGGGTGCAAAGCCGCGGCGGTTCAGGAACAGCAGTGCCTGCTCGCCCTGCGCCAGGGTTTCGGTGACGGCGGCGCAGAGGGAGGGGGAGAGAAATTCACCGGACTTCGTCTCTTCCTTGCGCATGTTGATCAGCGTTGCTTCGGGAAGCTTCGCTGTCCCATGTCGCTGCGCCAGGTGAAGCCTTGCATAGCGCCCCTGCCCTGCGTTGACCCAGGTTTCCAGCGAGGGGGTCGCCGAACTCAGCACCACAGGGCATGCCTCCATGCGGGCCCTGACCACCGACATGTCACGGGCGTTATAGACAACGCCCTCTTCCTGCTTGAAGGCCGTGTCATGCTCTTCGTCGACAACGATGATCCCGAGTTCCCGGAACGGGAGGAACAAGGCCGAGCGCGCGCCGACGACGACGCGCACGTCGCCTGAGGCCACGCCACGCCAGACGCGGCGGCGCTGGGCCTGCGTGAGGTCGGAGTGCCACTCGGCTGGCCTTGTCCCGAAGCGACGGGCGAAGCGGTCGAGGAACTGAACGGTCAGGGCGATTTCGGGCAGGAGGATCAGGGCCTGGCGCCCGCGCATCAGGGCTGCTGCCAGCGCCTCGAAATAGGTTTCGGTCTTTCCGGATCCGGTGACACCATCCAGCAGGATCGCCTCGAAGGCGCCGGCATTCACGGCGCGGATCATGTGCGCGGCGGCGGCAGACTGTGCGGCTGACAGCGTCGGGCCGGCAAAGGCGGGGTCCGGCGTGCCGGCCGCAGGCTCGGGGGGAAGCAGGACCTCCTCCAGCGCCCGCATTTTCACAAGGCCGCGGACAACCTCGGTCGTGACCCCGGCCTCTGCGCAGAGTTCGCTGATGCGGCGTGCAAGGCCGTCAGCGGCGAGGGCCATCACGCGTGCGCGCGCATCGGTCAGCCGCGCCGGTGCGTGTGGGCCAAGGCGAACCGCCTTGCGCGCGGGCTCGGGTTCGAGCGCATCGGGCGCGCGCAGCACGAGGTTTGCGATCTCGCCGGGCGAGACCATCACATAGGAGGCGACCCAATCGATGAACTGGAGCAGCTTTTCCTGCAGGGGCGCTACTTCGAAGCGGCGAGAGACAGGCTTGAGCCGTTCGGGCGGCAACTTGCCTTCAGCGGCCCCCCAGACAATGCCCAGTGAGGTGCCCGCGCGACCGAGGGGAACCTCGACAATGTCGCCGCGCGCGAGCTGCATGCCTTGTGGCACGCGGTAGTCGAGCGGCCCCTTCAGCGGGCGTGGCACGATGACGCCAACTGTTGCACCGTCCACAGGCGCGGGAAAGAGAGGCTGTCCGAAATCAGCGGTCATGGGGTAAGGTCCAGCGCAATGCACAGCAAAGGTCAAGCGTCATGAAGTTCTTCATCGATTCTGCAGATGTCGGCGAGATCCGCGAACTGGCCCAAACCGGGCTCATCGACGGGGTCACGACCAATCCGACGCTGATTGCGAAGTCGGGCCGCAAGTTCACGGATGCGATCGCGGAGATCTGCGACCTGGTCGATGGACCTGTCAGTGCCGAAGTCACGGCAACGGATGTCGAGGGGATGATCGCGGAAGGCCGGGCTCTGGCCAAGATTGCGGACAATATCGCCGTCAAGGTGCCGCTGACCTGGGCGGGCCTTCGTGCCTGTCGCACGCTGACGGACGAGGAAACCATGGTCAACGTGACGCTGTGCTTCAGCGCCAACCAGGCGCTCCTGGCTGCAAAGGCTGGCGCGACCTTCGTCTCGCCTTTCATCGGCCGGCTCGACGACATCGGCGAGGATGGCATGCAGCTCATCCGGGACATCCGTATGATCTATGACAACTACATGGGCCTCGACACGGAGATCCTTGCGGCCTCCATCCGCACGCCGGTGCATGTGACAGAGGCAGCAAAGGCTGGCGCGGATGTCGGTACGCTGCCACCGGGCGTGTTCCGTCAACTGGTCGAGCACGCGCTGACGGACAAGGGGCTCGCTGCTTTCCTGGCCGACTGGCAGAAGACCGGGCAGACGGTTCCGCGGAAATAACCCCATGAATGCCGACCAGGCCTTCCAGGCGTGGCGCGCGCAGATGACCCATGTGCGCCGCCTGTCGCCCAAGACGGTCGATGCCTATACGCATGATGTCGGCGGGTTCCTGCAGTTCCTGCAACAGCACCTGGGTGCGGAGGTCGACCTTGCTGGGCTCGCACAAGTCAGTGCCAGCGACGTGCGCGGCTGGCTTGCGCTGAGGCGCGAGGACGGGCTTGGCCCGCGTGGCGTGGCGCGCGCCGTTTCGGCCTTGCGGACCTTCTTTGTGTTTCTCGAGAAACAGGGCTGGGTCGAGAACATTGCCATCCGGCGTGTGCGGCCACCGAAGCTGCCGCCATCGGTGCCCAAGCCTGTCTCGGTTGCGGGCGCCGCGGCGCTGCTCGACGAGGCCGAAATCATCGGACGCGAGCCCTGGGTGGCGGCGCGCAATGTTGCGATCCTGACGCTGCTTTATGGCGCGGGGCTGCGTATCTCGGAGGCGCTGGGGCTGAACCGTGCCGCGCTGCCGCTCGGCGAGGCCATCGTGATCACCGGAAAGGGCAACAAGCAGCGCGTGGTACCGATCCTGCCGCAGGCGCGCGACGCCATCGAGGCCTATCTGCGACAATGCCCGTTCGGTGCCGTGCCCGAGGATCCGCTCTTCCATGGTGCGCGGGGCAAGCGGCTCAATCCGCGGATCGTGCAGGGCCTCATGATGAACCTGCGGCGCGGGCTGGGCCTGCCGGAAAGTGCCACGCCGCATGCGCTGAGGCATGCGTTCGCCACGCATCTGCTGGCGGCGGGTGGTGACCTGCGGGCGATCCAGGAGTTGCTGGGGCATGCGTCGCTGTCAACAACACAGCGCTATACGAGCGTCGACGAGAGCCATCTCATGCAGGTCTATGCCCGCGCGCACCCAAGGGCAAAGTCGGGGCAGTAGAGAGGTCAGAGGCGGTTGAGCTTCCAGACCCAATAGTTCGTCGCAAGGATCGCCACCCACCAGGCGACGGGCGAGCCCATCCACATCGTGGCGTAGTCGAGACCGATCCAGTCCCAGCTTGCGTCGTACTCGAAGGGATGCATCAGGAAATAGACAAACATCTCGGGCAGCCAGACGGCGAGCTTGGGCAGGAAGCCGCAGCTCCATGATTCAAGGCCATAGAGGGCGCAGGATTCGCCGAACAATCCGGCGCGGATCATGTCTTCTTGCATGAAGTAGATCGCGATGGCCGCGGCCGCGATCCAGCCCATGGCCACGCCGACGCCCCTTGGTTCCCACATGATCCCGGCCTCCCCTTCGGGTGACAACCTGAAAAAACCGCCGTGCCCCTCGGCACGACGGTTCAATCTCACATCATAATCTTGCCCGAATTGAGGCAGACGTGGTTCACGCCTTGCGTCAGGACTGCATCGTCCAGCCGCCGACGGCCATGGCCGCCTGGCGGATGGCTTCGCTGAGCGTCGGGTGAGCGTGACAGGTCCGGGCAATGTCCTCGGCCGCCATCTGGAATTCGATGGCAAGCGCCGCCTCGGCGATCATGTTGCCGACCTCGGGACCTATCATGTGGACGCCCAGGATCCGGTCGGTTGTCGCATCCGCGAGGATCTTGACGAAACCTTCGGTCGAGCCGTTGGCGCGGGCGCGGGAATTGGCGGCGAACATGAACTTGCCGGACTTGTAGGCAATGCCGGCGGCCTTCAGTTCTTCCTCGGTCTTGCCGACTGCGGCCACTTCTGGGTGGGTGTAGACCACCGAGGGAATGGCTTCGTAATTCACATGTCCGGCCTGGCCAGCGATGATCTCGGCGACGGCGACACCCTCGTCCTCGGCCTTGTGGGCGAGCATGGGGCCTTCGATCACGTCACCGATGGCGTAGACGCCTTTCACGGATGTCTCGTAGTGGCCATTCACGGGCAGGCGCCCGCGCGCATCGGGCGCGAGACCCACCTTCTCAAGGCCAAGGCCGCCCGTGAACGGACGGCGGCCGATCGAAGACAACACAATGTCGGTCTCGATCACCTCGCGTGCGCCGCCCGCGGCGGGTTCGACCGAGACATGCAG
This sequence comes from Micropepsaceae bacterium, assembly GCA_044351125.1. GTDB lineage: Bacteria > Pseudomonadota > Alphaproteobacteria > Micropepsales > Micropepsaceae > SZUA-430. Next base: position 9,562 of record JBILGJ010000015.1, on the reverse strand, counting down.
TGCGCCAGACTTGCGCTCCACGCCGACCACCTTCATGCCAAGGCGGAAGGTCATGCCCTGCTTTGACAGGATACGCTGGAATTGCTTGCCCACCTCGCCGTCGAGGCCTGGCGTGATGCGATCGAGATACTCGACCACAGTGACCTGGCTGCCGAGGCGACGCCAGACGGATCCCATCTCGAGGCCGATATAGCCTCCGCCAATGACGAGAAGGCGCTTGGGCACTTCCTTCAGCGTGAGGGCTCCGGTCGAGGAGACGACGTCCTTCTCGTTGATCTCGACGCCCGGCAGCGGCGTCGGCTCCGAGCCGGTTGCGATGATGATGGCTGCGGCTTCGACCGTGCGCGTCGAACCGTCATTGCCACGGATCTCGACCTTGCGGCCACCTGCGAAGGTGCCGGTGCCGACGGCATATTCGACCTTGTTCTTCTTGAACAGGAACTCGATGCCCTTGGTCAGCCCATCTACGGTCTTGTCCTTGTGCCCCATCATGGCGGGCAGGTCGTAGCTGACCTCGCCCGTGCGAATTCCAAGAGCGCCGTAATGGCTCTTCGTCTCGTCGAAGAGGGCCGAGACCTGCAGGAGGGCCTTCGATGGGATGCAGCCCACGTTCAGGCAGGTGCCGCCCAGCGTGCCGCGCTTCTCGACACACAGCGTGCGCTTGCCCAGTTGGCCCAGGCGAATGGCGGCATTGTAGCCACCGGGACCGCCGCCAATGACGACGACGTCGTAAAGATCGCTCATTCAGACTTCCAAAATCATGCGTTCAGGTGCTTCGAGGCATTCCTTGACGCGAACGAGGAAAGTGACTGCTTCCTTGCCGTCGACGAGGCGGTGATCATAGGACAGCGCGAGATACATCATCGGGCGGATCTCGACCTTGCCGTCGATGGCCACCGGGCGCTGCTCGATCTTGTGCATGCCGAGGATGCCGGACTGGGGTGCGTTCAGGATCGGGGTCGACATGAGCGAGCCATAGACGCCACCGTTCGAGATGGTGAAGGTACCGCCCTGCAGTTCCTCGAGCTTCAGCTTGTTGTCGCGGGCGCGCAGGCCGAAATCATTGATCCGCTTCTCGATGCCGGCCAGCGTCAACTGGTCTGCATCGCGGACGACCGGGACGACGAGGCCACGCTCGGTGCCGACGGCCACGCCAATGTCGTAGTAGTTCTTGTAGACGATATCGTCGCCCTCGATCTCGGCGTTGACCGTCGGGATTTCCTTCAGGGCGACGATGCAAGCCTTCACGAAGAAGCTCATGAAACCCAGGCGGACGCCGTGGCGCTTCTCGAATGTGTCCTTGTGCGCGGAACGCAGATGCATCACGGCTGACATGTCGACCTCGTTGAAGGTCGTCAGCATGGCGGCGGTGTGCTGGGCTTCCTTGAGGCGCAACGCGATGGTCTTGCGCAGGCGCGACATCGTCACGCGCTCCTCGCGGACGGCCTGGGGACGCGGGCCAGCGGGGGTGACCTGAACCGCGCGCGGCTCGGCGGTCCTTGCCTCGATCGCCGCGAGGACGTCGCCCTTCATCACGCGACCGTCGCGGCCGGAGCCTGCCACGGCTGCGGGCTGGATGCGGTTTTCTTCGGCAAGCTTGCGTGCCGAGGGGCTTAGCACGGGGGCAGCCGCGGCAGGCTTGGCCGGTGCCGCGGGGACCTTGGCGGGCTGGGCTGGGGTGGCTGCCTTCGGCGGCGCGGCGGCGGCGGCACCGCCCTCGCCGATCAGGCCGAGGATGGCACCCACGGCGATGGTCGACCCAGGGGCTGCCACGATCTCGGACAGCACGCCGTTGCCCGGGGCCGGCACCTCGACGGTGACCTTGTCGGTCTCGAGTTCAACTATCGGCTCGTCCGCACGCACGGCGTCGCCCTTGTTCTTGAGCCACTTGGCGACGGTTGCTTCCGTCACTGACTCGCCCAGGGTTGGAACGCGAATTTCAGTCGTCATGTTCCTGTTCTCTTGTCCTCAGGAGGAAAAGGCATCGTCGAGCAGGGCTTTCAGCTCTGCCTGGTGACGGCTCATCTGGCCTGCAGCCGGCGATGCCGCGGCAGGGCGTCCAACATAGCGGGCGCGCGCTGACTTGGCGCCTATGCGCCCGAGCACCCACTCGATGTTCGGCTCAATGAAGCTCCAGGCGCCCATGTTCTTCGGCTCTTCCTGGGCCCAGACCATGTCCGCATTCCTGAAACGCGTCAGTTCGGTGACCAGGGAGCGAGCCGGGAAGGGATAGAACTGCTCGATACGCAGAAGATAGACATCGTCGATGCCGCGCTTCTCACGTTCCTCGAGAAGGTCGTAGTAGACCTTGCCGGAGCACATGATCAGGCGGCGGATCTTCGCATCTTCCTTCAGCGCAAGCGTGGAGCCCGGCAGGGTCTGCGCGTCATCGTGCAGGACGCGGTGGAACGATGTTCCCGGCCCGAATTCCGACAGCTTCGAGACGCAGCGCTTGTGGCGCAGGAGCGACTTCGGCGTCATCAGGATCAGGGGCTTGCGGAAGTTGCGATGGATCTGCCGGCGCAGCACATGGAAGTAATTGGCGGGCGTCGACACATTGCCAACCTGGACGTTGTCTTCCGCGCAGAGCTGGAGGAAACGCTCGAGGCGGGCGGATGAATGCTCGGGTCCCTGCCCCTCGTAGCCATGGGGCAAGAGCATCACGAGACCGTTCATGCGCAGCCACTTGCGTTCGCCAGAGGTGATGAACTGGTCGATGACGGCCTGGGCACCGTTGGCAAAGTCGCCGAACTGCGCTTCCCAGACGACAAGCGCCCTGGGCTCGGCAAGTGCGTAGCCGTACTCGAAGCCGAGAGCAGCCTCTTCGGAGAGAAGCGAGTCGATGACCTCGAAGTCGCCCTGCCCTTCGCGCACATTCAGCAGAGGGTAGTAACGTTCCTCGGTCGACTGGTCGACCAGGGCGGCATGGCGCTGGCTGAAAGTGCCGCGGCCCGCGTCCTGGCCCTCGAGGCGGACGTGGTAGCCCTCGTCGAGCAGGGTGCCAAAGGCGAGCGCCTCGGCTGTCGCCCAGTCGATGCCTTCGCCCGTCTCAAGCATCTGCGCCTTCTGCTGCAGAAGGCGCTGGACGGTCTTGTGCGAATTGAAGGTGGCCGGCACGGTCGTCAGTGCGGCGCCCACGCGCCTCAACGTGTCCACGGGAACAGCCGTGTTGCCGCGACGGTCGTCACCTTCGGCCGGGCTCATGCCTGCCCACGCACCATCGAGCCAGTCGGCCCGGTTCGGCTTGAACGAGGATGCACCTTCGAAGGCTTCGCTCAGCCGCTTGTCGAAGGCCTGCTTCATGCCTTCGTATTCGTCGGCCGAGATGGATCCCTCGTCCACGAGGCGCTTGCTGTAGAGGCTCAGCGTCGAGGGGTGACCCTTGATCTGCCTGTACATCAGCGGCTGGGTGAACGCCGGCTCGTCGGTCTCGTTGTGACCAAAGCGGCGGTAGCAGAAGATGTCGACGACGACGTCCTTGTGGAAGCGCTGGCGGAATTCGGTCGCCACGCGGGCGCAGTAGACGACCGCCTCGGGGTCATCGCCATTCACGTGGAAAATCGGCGCCTGCACCATGAGGGCGACGTCGGAGGGATATGGCGAGGAGCGCGAATGGATCGGAGAGGTCGTGAAGCCGATCTGATTGTTGACGACGAGATGGATCGTTCCGCCCGTCCTGAAACCCTTCGTGCCTGACATGGCGAAGCACTCGGCGACAACGCCCTGACCCGCAAAGGCGGCATCGCCATGCAGGAGGACCGGGATCGCACTCGTGCGGTCGACCTTGTCCTTGTTCTGGTGCTGCTTGGCGCGAACCTTGCCGAGGACCACCGGGTTGACGGCCTCGAGGTGCGAGGGATTGGCAGCCAGAGAAAGATGAACCTTGTTGCCGTCGAACTCGCGGTCGGAGGACGCGCCGAGGTGGTACTTCACATCGCCGGAGCCGCCGACGTCCTCGGGACTCGACGAGCCGCCCTGGAACTCGTGGAACACGGCGCGGTAGGGCTTCGACATGACGTTGCACAGCACGTTGAGGCGGCCGCGGTGCGGCATGCCGAACGAGATCTCGCGGGCGCCCAGCTTGCCGCCGACCTTGATGATCTGCTCGAGTGCGGGGATCAGCGCTTCGCCACCGTCAAGGCCGAACCGCTTGGTGCCCACGAATTTCACGGCACAGAAGCGCTCGAAACCCTCGGCCTCGATCAGCTTGTTGAGGATCGCCTTCTTGCCCTCGGGCGTGAACTGGTACTCCTTGTCAGCGCCTTCCATGCGCTGCTGGAGCCAGGCCTTCTGCTCGGGATCCGAGATATGCATGAACTGGATGCCGATGCGGCCGCAATAGGTGCGACGCAGGATGTCGAGCATCTGGCGCACGGTTGCGGTCTCGAGGCCGAGCATGCCGTCGATGAAGATGGGCCGGTCGAGATCATCCGGGCCGAAGCCGTAGGATGCGGGATCGAGTTCCGGGTGCGGGACGGGCCTGGTCTGCTTGAGCGGGTCGAGGTCAGCCTCGAGCGTGCCACGGACGCGATAGGCGCGGATCATCTGGATCGCCCGCACCGTATCGACCACGGCACGACGGACCTCATCTGAAGACAGCGAAGGCGCCACTGCGGCGATCTTCTGCTGCAGTTCCTTGACTGAGGCTTCCTTCTGCGGGGCCTTGCCCGGCTTTGCTTCTGCCTTCGGTGCCGCCGGCGCGCCGGTCAGGGCGCGCGTCAGATCATCGGTGGCTTCCGGCCAGTCAGTGCGGGCCCAGGACGCGCGGTGCACGGAGAGATCGGCTGCGGCAATGGAGGCGAAGAAGCTGCGCCAGGTCTCGTCTACCGAGGCGGGGTCGGCGAGATAGCGCTCGAGTTGTGCCTCGATGAAGGGGGCATTGGCCCCGTAAAGAAATGACGTCTGCTCCAAAACCGCGTTTGAGCCTGCGTCCTTCGTCTGCGGCGATGCCATCTTTTGATCTCTTGTGTTCCGTCAAGCAGCCAGCTTCGAGGCCGGCCGGGAATGCTCGGTCCTAGCTGCCCTTGAGGACCTTCATCAGTGTCGTGCCCAGCGCGGCTGGCGAGTCTGCCACCGTGATGCCGGCCGCACGCATTGCGTCCATCTTGCCTTCGGCCGTGCCCTTGCCACCGGAGACGATCGCACCCGCGTGGCCCATGCGGCGACCGGGCGGTGCCGTCACGCCGGCGATGAAGCCGACGACCGGCTTCTTGACCCTGGAATGCTTCAGGAAGTCGGCGGCGTCTTCTTCTGCCGAGCCACCGATCTCGCCGATCATGATGATCGACTTGGTCTCGGGGTCAGCGAGATACATCTCGAGCACGTCGATGAAGTTCGTTCCGTTCACCGGATCGCCTCCGATGCCCACGCAGGTCGACTGACCGAGGCCCACGGCCGTCGTCTGTGCAACGGCCTCGTAAGTGAGCGTGCCCGAGCGCGAGACGATGCCAACCGAGCCGCGCTTGTGGATGTGGCCGGGCATGATGCCGATCTTGCATTCGCCCGGCGTGATGACGCCCGGGCAGTTCGGGCCGACGAGGCGGGTCTTCGATCCCTGCAGCGCGCGCTTGACCCGGATCATGTCCATGACCGGAATGCCTTCGGTGATGCAGACCGCCAGCTCGACGCCGGCGTCGATCGCCTCGAGGATGGCGTCGGCGGCGAAGGGCGGCGGCACATAAATGGCCGATGCATTGGCGCCCGTCTTCTCGACGGCTTCGGCCACTGTATCAAAGACCGGGAGGTTGAGGTGGCTGGTGCCACCCTTGCCCGGCGAGACGCCGCCGACCATCCGTGTGCCATAGGCGATCGCCTGCTCGGAGTGGAATGTACCCTGATTGCCAGTGAAACCCTGGCAAATCACCTTCGTGTTCTTGTCGACGAGAACGGCCATGACGAATGCGTCTTTCTAGTTTCTGATTGAACTTACGGAGAGCGACAGGCCCGGAAGGCTGCCGCCCGACACGAGATAATGAAGCGTCATGCCGCCCTGCCCCTGAACGGACCAGGTGTAGGTCGACATGCCATCGAAGCGGTCGGTCGTCGATGGCTGGCGCTTGAGAAAGTCGGAATAGGCGCGCAGGGCACCGGCCTCATCTGCCTTCGGCGCGAGCACGCTGCAGCTGACGATGATGGACGCCGCGCGTGCGCCTGCCATGGCGCCGGCAGGACGCGATGTGACGCTGACGAGGTGGCGTACGCCATCGCGGGCGATTGCCCAGCCTTCGACCGACCTGCCGTTGCCCGGCGCGAGGACTTCACGCTCGGCCTCGGTGAGGGCTGACCAGGAACCCGACGCGGCGCGAATGCGCGTGACGTCGACGCCTGTGTCGAGGCAGGCGGCGCGATAGACATCGAACGGCGCCGCGTGGGCGCTAGATGCAACGAACACCATGCTTGCGAAGGCACTGCTCAGCACACGCACGATCATCACGCACCTCCACCAAACAAATACTCGTCATGGCCGGGCTTGACCCGGCCACCCAGGGCCACGCATGCGGCGCCTGACCTGTTCTTTCGTCCACCGCGCAAATCGCCAATCAGCAAAGCCGGTGCGGCTCCCCTGGGTGGCCGGGTCAAGCCCGGCCATGACGATCTATTTTGAGTGGAAAGAGTCACTTCGCGCCTTTGATCGCTTTGACGATTTTGTCGGCGGCATCGGCGAGGTCGTCGGCCGGGATCAGGTTGAGACCCGATTCCGCCAGGATCTTCTTGCCGAGATCCGCATTGGTGCCCGACAGGCGCGCGACGAGCGGCACGCCGAGGCTGACTTCCTTCGCGGCCGCGATGATGCCCTCCGCGATGATGTCACAACGCATGATGCCGCCGAAGATGTTCACGAGGATGCCCTTCACGGCCGGATCCTTCAGAAGGATCTTGAAGGCAGCCGTGACCTTCTCCTTGTTTGCGCCGCCGCCAACGTCGAGGAAATTGGCCGGCGACGAACCATAGAGCTTGATGATGTCCATCGTCGCCATCGCAAGGCCGGCGCCGTTGACAAGGCAGCCGATCGAGCCATCGAGCTTGATGAAGTTCAGGTCGTATTTCGCAGCCTCGAGTTCGGCCGGGTCCTGCTCGAAGGGATCGTGCAGCTCCTGGATATCCTTTTGGCGGTAGAGCGCGTTGTCGTCGAAATTGATCTTGGCATCGAGACAGACCACGTTGCCCTTGTCGGTCACCACGAGCGGGTTGATTTCGAGCAGGCTCATGTCCTTGGCGACGAAGGCCTTGTAAAGCTTCTCGACGAGGCTGCCGACCTGCTTGGCCGTCTCGCCCGTCACGCCGAGCGCCTTGGCGATGCGGCGACCGTGGAAGGGCTGCACGCCTGCGGCCGGATCGACGTGGATCGTCAGGATCTTCTCGGGTGTGTTGTGAGCCACCTCCTCGATGTCCATGCCGCCTTCGGTCGATGCGATGAAGGCGATGCGCGAGGTATCGCGATCGACGAGGAGCGAGAGATAGAATTCCTTCGCGATCGGCGAGCCTTCCTCGACGTAGAGGCGGCGCACGACGCGGCCCTGCGGTCCTGTCTGGTGCGTGACGAGCGTCATGCCAAGCATACGCGTCGCCTCGGATTTCACAGCATCAACGGACTTGACGACCTTCACGCCACCGCCCTTGCCGCGACCGCCGGCATGGATTTGCGACTTGACGACCCATACCGGGCCTCCGAGGTCACCGGCTGCCTTGACAGCCTCGTCGACCGTGAAGGCGGGTACGCCCCGCGGGACGGGCACACCAAATTCCTTGAGGACAGCCTTGGCTTGATATTCGTGAATATTCATGTCCGACCTAGCGCATGAGCCGGTGCGCGCCCCTGATAGCAGACGCACCGTTTGAGAGGGATCAGCCGCACGACAGGGCAGCCAAACAACAAGGGACGCCTGATATAGCTGCGCCCCTTTTCGTACGCAACGGGAACGGTTAGTGCCGTTTCAATTTGTCAGCGAATCTTCACGCCTGCCAAGGCGAAGAGAGAGGCAATTGCAGCGGTCAGTGTCACTGTTGTCGCAGCCCACGGCATGCCGAATTCCTGCGCGACGGTCTGATGGATGCCCCAGGTCGAGCCCACCGCCAAAAACCCCATGAACATTGGGGCCGCTGCCTTTTGCACGAGGAAGGCCATGATGCTGCCGACCGAGCCGGTGATCAACGCGAAGAGCAAGCGGATGACGAGGAACGAGACGCCGAAGATCAGCAGGAAGGCTCCAAGCTTTATGGTGGCTGGCGACAGGCTCTGCGATACGAAGCGGTCGACGAAACCTTCGTACAGGCGGCGCATGAAGCCGACAGCGGCCGGAGGCTGCTGCGGCGGGCCATAATCGTAATCCCAAGGCCTCGTCATGTCGGCGGGCTCCTGGGGTGCTGCTTCGGCTTTGCCGTCCTTTGGCGCTGCTGGAACGGGCTGGGGCTGCACGGGCGAATAACGCTGCGCGGCCATGTTTGGCGGTCCTTCGCCGACGAAGCCAAAGAGCAGCGTGGGCACCGCAATGCCCAAAAGGAAAAACGGCAGCATCAGCAGAAACTGCCGGATCCTTGATGACCTCATGATCGGCCCTCCATTCCCCAAGGTGCGGCCCTGAGCCTGTCACCTTCGGCTGATGCTAGCACAGGCGCAAGGGATTTTCCCTGCTACCGGCAGAGGCCTTGCTGCGGCGCGGAAACGGAGAGGCCAGTGGGCCCCTCCGCATGACAGAGACCGGATGGTGCCTGGCCTCAGGCCCGGCGCCGCAGGAATGTGCCGGCGGCGAGGATGATTCCCATGATCAAGCCCGGAAGAAGACCAAGCTTGAGGGCTTCCTCGACCGGTACGCGGATGTCCGACACGCCGCTGAAATACTTCCAGAGGATCCAGTATCCCAGAACCGATAGCGACACCGACATGACCAGGCCGAGCAGAATGGCTGGCGTGCGTCCGGTTAAAAGGGTCGCGCGTGTGAACAGCCAAGACACGAAGAATGGAACGATCATCGTGATCGACAGAACCAGCGCTGCGTTCATCACAAAGGACTGGTCGGCGACCTGCCCTGCCGCGACATATTTCTGCCAGGCAGTGTAGCCGAGATAGGCCAGGAACAAGAGCCATGTCATTTCAAGATTTCTCCCCGTGCTTAATGAACGACCCCATGGCGCACGGATAATGTGGCGAAATCAGGACGGCATCTTGTCGGACTTGGTTTTCATCGCCGCCGCGTGAACCGCGCAGGCCGCTTTTCAAGGATGACCACGACGCCGTTCCTGGAATCATTGGAGCCGAAGCTTTTTTGCATCGCGGGTGTCCAGGCATTCAACCGGTCCGGGCGGTTCAGCGTAATCAAGGCGACCCCGCCTTCCACGCCATAGAGGATGTCTTCGCTGGGCGACATGAGGCATTCTCCGTTTGAAGTCCTGATCCAAGTTAAGCGCAGATGCAGGGAGCGGTGCCATGGCTACAGATTTTCACGACATCCGTTTTGACAGGCCGGATCCCATGACGGCGCGCATCACGCTTGCGCGCGCGCGGCAGATGAACGCCTACACGACACGCCTCTGCGAAGAGGTGGTGACAGCGCTCGAGCTTTAT
>JBILGJ010000014.1:0-16948 GCA_044351125.1 Micropepsaceae bacterium | reverse complement strand
ATGATGGCCAGCGACACAAAAGGCCTGGTCTCGACGAGGGACACCATGCGCTGCACGAGGCCTGCGGACATGCGCCGCACAGGCTCCGGCGTCGGTTTGGGTGGCGGCAACGCAGCGCGCGCGGGCGGCGCATCGCGCTCCGCGTCGGTCACTTGCGGCTGTTGCTGTTCCCGGCGTCCTGACATGTGTCCCATTGCCCGCGGATCGGCGGGGCGTCCCCTGCCCCGACCCGTCTCGCGCCGACCTTATCGCACAAGAGTATCGCTTTGGCGCGCCGCCCGCGTCACGTCCTGAGAGGCATTAAGGTTAGGACGGCCTCGTCAGCCCCGATAGGCACGGTTGAGCTTGCGCATGCCCCCAATCCAGCGGTTGTAGTCGGCAGACTTGCGCCGCATGTAGTCGAGCACCTGGGGGTGCGGCAGGATCAGGAAGTCCTCGGCCTCGATGCCCTTCACGCAGGCCTCGGCCACAACCTCGGGCTCGATCATGCCATCGATTGAGGCGACGCCCTCCTCGTTGCCGGCGGTCATGGCCGTGCGGACGGCCTGCGGGCAGAGAACCGACACGCGGATGCCGTCGTCGCCATGGGTGAGTGCGATCCATTCGGCAAAGCCCACGGCTGCGTGCTTGGTCACGGCATAGGAGGCCGAACCGATCTGCGAGAGCAGGCCGGCGGCCGAGGCCGTGTTCAGTAGGTAGCCGCCGCCGCGCGCCTTCATGCGCGGGACGAGATGGCGGGCGGCCCAGACATGGGCCATGACGTTGATGTCCCATATGCGTTGCCAGCCGTCGTTGGGGGTCTCCTCGCCGCCGGGAATGCCGATGCCGGCGTTCGAGCAGAACAGGTCAATGGGGCCGTGCTGGCTCTCGACGGCTTCGATGAGGACGCGAATGTCCTCTTCCTTGGAGACATCGCATCGAAAGGCAACGCCGCTGCACAGGCTTGCCGTCTGTTCCGCACCGGCAAGGTTCACGTCTGCGCAGATGATGCGACGCGCGCCTTCGGCTGCGAAGCGGATGGCCATCGCGCGCCCGATGCCGCTGGCGGCGCCCGTGATGACGATGATGCGGTCCTTGAGTTTCATGGGCGCTGGTTCCTCGTGTTGAAGATCTCGATGGGTGCACGATGGCATGGCAGCGCTGCTGCCTGCAACGGGCGTGCGGGTGCTGTTACAATTGCGCCCTTGTGACGCCACAGACTCCGGCCAGGATCGCGCCTCGCATTTTGTTGTTACATAATTGGTTGCGGTCGTGTATGAATGGGATGAGGCAAAGCGGCAGGCCAACCTGCGCAAGCATGGCGTGGATTTCGAGCAGGTTGAAGGCTTCAGCTGGGAGTATTCGATTTCGAGCGAAGACAGCCTGCCGACCCATGGCGAGCAGCGTACGGTCACGATTGGTCCGATCGGATTGCGCCTCTATGTCCTCGTCTGGACCGCGCGAGGTGACAGCGTTCGTGTCATCAGCCTGAGGCCGGCGACCCGGCAGGAGCGGAAGCGTCATGAGCAAGAGTACTAAGACATCGCGACTGAAGGATCCGGACAATCCGCCCCTAACGCGGGCACAACTTGCACGCTTCCGCCCCTCGCGCGAGGTGGTGCCTCATATCGTCGAGGCCTCTTTGCGGCGGCGCGGGCGGCCGCCTGAAGGCGAGGCGGCGAAGGTGCTGGTCACGCTGAGACTTGATCCGGCGGTGCTGGCGCATTTCAAGGCCAAGGGGCCGGGCTGGCAGACGCGGATCAATGCGGCGCTCATGAAGGCGATCGGGGCCAAGGCGGGCGCGCGCCGCAAGTAGGACGCGGGCGCGTCAGTAGGCGTGCTCGCGGAAGAGCCTTGTCACATCGCCGCCCCATGGGCCGTGGAAGCGTTCCAGCAGATCCTCGGCGCGCGTGCGGCCTGAATTGACGATCTGGACCAGTGGCTCGATGAAGCCTTCCTCGGTGCCACCGATCGCGTCGACCTCGGCGCGACGGCGCAGGCCCGCGCGCGAGATCTCGAGCATCTGGCGAGCCAGGGCCTGGACATTGGTGTTGCGGAAGGGCGTCTTCAGGCCAAGCTTGGGAACCGCCTCGCGCAGGGCGCTGCGTTCCTCGGCCGTCCAGTCCTTCACAAGGTCCCACGCCGCGTCGAGCGCCGTGCTGTCGTAGTAGATGCCCACCCAGATGGCGGGCAGCGCGCAGATGCGCTGCCAGAGGCCGCCGTCGGCGCCGCGCATCTCGAGGAACTTCTTCAGGCGCACCTCGGGGAAGATCGTCGTCAGGTGATCGGCCCAGTCGGACATCGTCGGTTCGACATGCTCGAGGCCGGGGAGCTTGCGGGCGAGAAAGTCGCGGAAGGATTGCCCGGCAACGTCGTGATAGGTGCCGTCGCGGTAGACGAAGTACATGGGGACATCGAGGGCATAGTCGACATAGCGCTCGAAGCCCATGCCGTCCTCGAAGACCCAGGGCAGCATGCCGGCGCGTGCGTTGTCGACGTCAGTCCAGACATGGCTGCGATAGGACAGGAAGCCGTTCGGGCGGCCCTCTCGGAAGGGCGAGGCCGAAAAGATTGCGGTGGCCACCGGCTGCAGCGCGAGGCCGACGCGGAACTTCTTGACCATGTCGGCTTCGGACGCGAAGTCGAGGTTCACCTGGATCGTGCAGGTGCGGAACATCATCTCGAGGCCCAAGCCCCCGACACGCGGCATGTAGCGGCGCATGATGCCATAGCGGCCCTTGGGCATCACGGGGACATCTTCAAGCCGGACCGTCGGATGATAGCCGAGACCGATATAGCCGGCGCCGATCTCGGTCGCGACTTCCTTGACCTGGTCGAGGTGCTCGTTCGTCTCGGCGCAGGTCTCGTGCAGGCTGCGCAGGGGCGCGCCGGAGAGTTCGAGCTGCCCGCCCGGCTCGAGGCTGATGGCGGCGCCCTTCTGCTTCAGGCCGATGATGTTCGGCCCTTCGTTCACGGCTTCCCAGCCAAAGCGCTTCAAGCCCTCGAGCATGGCGCGTACGCCCGGACGCCCCTCGTATGGCAGGGGCGCCAGTGTCTTGAGGTCGAAGCCGAATTTCTCGTGCTCGGTACCGATGCGCCAGTCGGCGCGCGGCTTGCAGCCCTCGGCGAGCGAGGCCACGAGGTCCGCCTTCGAAGTGATCGGACCGCCGCCGGATTGGGGAACTGACATTCACGCCTCGGGCTTTGTTGTTTAGGGCAGGTGCGCCCGCGATGCTGCCATCATCCAGACCGCGGCAGCGCAAAGCAAGGGGCCATTAGCGCCAGTCGCCCCTGACCGACTGCCATACGGCGATGGCCGCGAGGGCTGCCGTGTCGGCGCGCATGATGCGTGGGCCCAGCGTCACGGGAATGACACAAGGCAGGCTGCGCAGATGCGCGCGCTCGGCCGGATCGAAGCCGCCTTCCGGTCCGGTGAGCAAGGCCCAGGACGCAGCCTCGCGATCGCGGACAGCCTCGACGAGGGGCCTCGCATCGCCGGCCTCGTCGCAGAAGACGATCGTGCGGCCGGTGTCCCAGCCCGAGAGCACCCGCTCGAGCGGCGCCGGTTCGGCGATGGCGGGAACGCCGAGGCGGCCGGACTGCTCGGCTGCCTCGACGGCATTGGCTTTCATACGGTCCGTATTGACACGCTCGACGATGGTGCGCCGGGTGATGACGGGCTGGATGCGCGCGACGCCCAGCTCGGTCGCCTTCTGGACAATGTAGTCGAGCGGGGTCTTCTTGACGGGCGCGAGAAGGAGCCAGAGGTCGGGCACACCGTCCTGCGGACGGGTCGGGCCTTCGACCCCGAGCGTCACGCCGCGCTTGGCCACGGCCACGATGAGGGCGCTCCATTCGCCGTCGGTGCCGTTGAAGAGGCGGACGCGCTGCCCGGGCTTCGCGCGCAGGACATGCGCCAGATAGTGGGACTGGCCCTCGTCGAGGACGAGGGTGGCGCCCAGCGCCAGCGGGGCCTCGACATAAAGCCGGGTCACGCCGCCGGGGTAAGTCACGTCCTGCCGGTCCTGCTGCATCGCTGCGCCTTGTCCTCTTGCGTCAATCGACTTAACACATGGAGCCATGAGCGCAAACGAAGCTGTCCGTCCTGCCGACGCCGTGCCTGCGACCTGGGTCGACCGGCTCGCGCCCGCAGGCATGCGACCCTATCTGCGGCTGATGCGAGCCGACCGGCCCATTGGCGTGTGGCTGCTCCTGTGGCCGTGCTGGTGGTCGATCCTGATGGCCGCGCCGCAGGGCGCGAACGAGACGGCTCTCGGGGACACAGCCTTTGCGCTTGGCATCGTGCACCTGATGGCGTTGTTTGCCGTCGGCTCGATCGTCATGCGCGGGGCGGGCTGCACCTATAACGACATCGTGGACCGGGACATCGATGCCCGGGTCGCACGCACCGCGGGACGGCCGCTGCCTTCGGGCCAGGTGAGCGTGCGCGAGGCGGTCGTGTTCCTCGTGGTGCTGCTGCTTGCAGGCCTTGCCGTGCTGCTCAGCCTCAACAGTTTCTCGATCTGGCTGGGTGCGGCCTCGCTGGTGCCGGTTGCGATCTATCCCTTCATGAAGCGGATCACGGACTGGCCGCAGGCGTTCCTGGGCTTCACCTTCAACTGGGGTGCGCTGCTTGGCTGGTCTGCAGTGACGGGCGGGCTGGCGCTTGCGCCGCTGCTCCTGTTTGCGGGCAGCCTGTTCTGGACGCTGGGCTATGACACGATCTATGCGCACCAGGACCGGGACGACGATGCGCTGATCGGCGTGCGCTCGACGGCGCGGCTGTTCGGGGCGGCGACGAAGCGCTGGGTGGGCGTGTTCTATGCACTCGCCTTCCTGCTGCTCTGCGCGGCGGGTGCGGTTGCAGGGCTTGGCCTTTTGTTCCTGCTTTTGATGCTGGCGGTGGGCGCGCATCTGGCGTGGCAGGTCTGGCGGCTTAACATCGATGACGGCGCCAACTGCCTTGCGGTCTTCCGTTCGAACCGCGAGGTGGGACTGCTGGTGTTCCTGGCCATCGGCGCGGGCTGCCTTTCAGTCATGGTGACATGATGGATGCTCCCGCGCCTGGCCGGGGCCTTCCGGCTGCTGCCCTGCTGACCCCTGACGAGCTCGCGGGCCTGCGCCGGCGGTCGGATGCGCGTGGCCTGTGGTGCGTGGCGCATGCGTGGCTTGTCATCGCGGGCTGCATGGTGACGCTGGCGGTGTTCCCGCATCCGCTTGTCTGGCTTGCCGGCGTGATGATCGTGGGCGCGCGGCAGCTGGGGCTTGCGATCCTCATGCATGATGCGGCGCATGGCGTTCTGACCGAACGGCGCTGGCTCAATGAATGGCTTGGCCAATATGCCTGCTCGTGGCCGCTGTTTGCGGACCTCCATGCCTATCGCGCCTATCACCTGCAGCACCACCGGCATACGCAGCAGGCGGCGGATCCCGACCTCTCGCTCTCGGCGCCCTTCCCCATCACGCGGGCGAGCTTCCGGCGCAAGATCCTGCGCGATCTCACGGGGCAGACCATGTTCAAGCAGCGGCTGGCGCAGTTCCGCAAGGGGGTCTGGCCGCTTGGCGGCGCCATCGGGTTCAACCTTGGCTTCCTCCTTGTGCTGACGACTGCCGGGCAGTGGCACCTGTTCTTCCTGCTCTGGGTCGTGCCCTATTTCACGTGGTTCCCGATGGTCACCCGCATCCGGAACATCGCCGAGCATGCCATGGTGCCCGACAATGACGACCCATTCCGCAATGCGCGGACAACGCGGGCGAACCTGGCGTGGCGGGCGCTGGTGGCGCCTTACTGGGTCAATTATCACGTGGAGCACCACCTGCTCATGTACATCCCCTGCTACCGGCTGGCGCGCTTCCACCGACTGCTGATGGCCAAGGGCCATGGGGACAGGATGGAGCTGAGGCCGGGGTATCTTCCGGTACTGGGGCTTGCCACATCGCGGGCCGGCTGAGGGCTTTTCCCGGACAGCTGCGCCTGCTAGCCTGTGATACACTCGACCGGAAAGGCCTGACGCCATGCCTGAGCTTGCCCTCTTTTCCCCCATCGTGTCCCTTGTTCTCTTTGCCGTGTGGTCACTGCTGCTGGTCATGTGCATCGGGCTGTGGCGCCTTGCGCTCGGGTCCACCGGGCAGATTCCGGCGGGTGGCTTCCCGGCGGGTACGCCGCATGGCAGCGATGCGTACTGGCGGCTGAACCGGGCGCATCTGAACACGGTCGAGAACCTCCCGATCTTCGGCGTGCTGGTTCTGGCGGGGCTTCACCTGCAGCTGGCCGACCCGCTGTTCCAGACCCTGACCAATGTCGTGGTGCTGGCCCGCGCAGGGCAGACGCTGACGCACCTGACGTCGACGGCCTTTGCCATGGTGCTCGTGCGGTTCAGCTTCTACGTCGTGCAGGTGCTGAGCATGCTGGGCATCGCGGGGCTGTGCCTGAGTGCGGCCGGCTTCAGCCTGCCCTCGTGACGCCCGAGGCCTTCATCCGCGCCAACACGCAGCTTCTTTCGCCGCCGCATACGCCGGAGATCCGGCTGCATCTTGCCACCGAGCTTGTGCCGATCTGGCAGAAGACGGAGGAGGAGCTGGCCGCCATCGGCGTGCCGCCGCCGTTCTGGGCCTTTGCGTGGGCCGGCGGACAGGCGCTGGCGCGTTATCTGCTTGATCACGGGGACAGTGTGCGGGGCCGGCGGGTGCTGGACTTTGCCTCGGGCTCGGGGCTTTCGGCGATTGCGGCGGCGAAGGCCGGGGCCCGGCATGTGCTGGCGACCGAGATCGATCCCTTCGCCATCGCGGCCATCGCACTCAACGCCGCGGCGAACGGTGTTGCCGTCGCAAGCACGCTTGAGGACGTGATCGGGCGCGACGATGGATGGGACACGGTGCTGGCGGGTGACGTCTGCTATGAGCGCGAGATGTCGGCGCGCGTCTTTGCCTGGCTGCGGCAGCTTGCGGCACGCGGCGCGCTGGTGCTGATGGGCGATCCGGGGCGCAACTATCTTCCGTCAAGCAACCTTGTCGAGATTGCCGTCTATGACGTGCAGACAACGCGCGAGCTCGAGGACCGCGAGGTGCGGCGCACGCAAGTCTGGCAAATTCTCCCCTGAGGGGAATTCCGGCCGCCGGCCGCTGCTACAGAAGATACAGTTTCGTCAGTGTTTTTGCGGTGGGGGACCTCCCAGATGTTGTGGTTGGGGGTTGTTTTGGCGCTTTGGAACAATATATGAACTCTTGGTGCGCCTCAAGGGACAGGTTGACGCGGGTGGCCCAGCGGGGCGCCGGAATATCCGCAAGGGACACTGTGCCCGGCACGGACGAACTCCTCCGTCTGCGGCAGCTCTCGCTGCCGCAGACACCTCCTCGCAAGCGAGGAGGACCGCAACCTCACCGGTCTCCCTCGCTTGCGAGGGAGGGCCCCCGCGTAGCGGGGGGAGGGAGTTCGTGGATGGAGGGCGCGCTGCAGTGAGGAACTCCTCCGTCGTCAGCAGCTGGCGCTGCTGACGCCACCTCCTGCGCCAAGCGAGGAGGACCGACAGCGTGATCGGTTGAGTGGTTGTCGGGGACAGGGTGGTGGGCCCCCTTCCCTCGCGTTGCTTGCGCAGCGCGAGGACTTCCCCCTTCAGGGGGAAGGTGGATCGCTGCGCAGCGGCGAGACGGAAGGGGGCCTCCCCTGCCGCTCAGGCGCGTCGATTGCGGCGGAATTGGCGGGTGGGTGGGGCGAGGGGCAAGGTGTCGAAGAGGGAGGGTTCGATCACGTCGGTGCCGCGTTCGATGGCCAGCAGACGGCGCTTGGTGTCCACGCCGCCGGGGGCGGAGAATCCGCCCATGCCGCCGCCGGTGGCGAGCACGCGGTGGCAGGGGACGATGAGGAGATAGGGATTGGCGGCGAGCGCCTGACCGACGGCGCGGGCCGAGCCTGGCGCGTTGAGGCGCTGGGATATCTGACCATAGGTCAGCGTGGCGCCGGGCGGGATGCGCCGGATGTCGTCATAGACGCGCCGGTGGAAGGCGGGGATGCCCGTCATGTCGAGCTGGATGCGCTGTAGATCGACGGGCTCACCTGCCAGGAGGCGGGTAATCGAGGCCATGGCGTGGGCGATATCCGGCGGCGGCGCGGCGGCAGCCGCCTCGGGATAGCGGTCGCCGATGCGGCTGACGGTTGCTGCGGGGTCGGCCTCGGGCAGGACGGCGGCGCGTATGCCGCCAGCCCCCCAGACGAGGGCGCAGGGACCAAGGTTTGTCTCGAACAGTGCATATCCCAGTGTCATGGATGGAGATCTGGACCGGATTTGCGGTTTGACGCAAGTCCCGTGCTTGACGAAACCGCCCTTGGCCGATTGATTGCGCTCCGATCATCCGCGCCGGCGGCTAAAATCAAGGATACATTATGCAGGACCGCATTTCCCTTCTCGAGAGCCTCATTGCCCGGGCCCGCAGGCTTGGCGCCGAGCAGGCGGATGCAGTCGTGTTCGATTCGGTTTCGTCGAGCGTCTCGTTCCGGCTGGGGCAGCTTGAAGAGGTGGAGCGATCGGAGTCTGTCGACCTGGGCTTGCGCGTGTTCATCGGGCGGCAGCAGGCGGCGGTCGCCTCGAACGACATGACACCGGCCGCCCTTGACCAGCTGGCGACACGTGCGGTCGCCATGGCACGCACGACGCCGGAAGACCCCTATTGCGGACTTGCGCCCGCAGAACTGCTGGCGAAGTCATTTCCGAACCTCGACCTCGAGGACCCGCACGAG
This sequence comes from Micropepsaceae bacterium, assembly GCA_044351125.1. Classification (GTDB taxonomy): domain Bacteria; phylum Pseudomonadota; class Alphaproteobacteria; order Micropepsales; family Micropepsaceae; genus SZUA-430. Next base: position 8,235 of record JBILGJ010000014.1, on the reverse strand, counting down.
CCCTCGTCCGAGCGTTTGGTCGAGCTGGCGCGCACCTGCGAAGGTGCGGCGCGTGCGGTCAAGGGGATCACCAACAGCGAGGGCGCGAGCGCCGGCTGGGGGCGCGGGGCGGTGGCACTGGTCACGAGCGGTGGGTTTGCCGCCAGCTATGCGACGACGAATATCTCGGTGTCGGTCAGTGTGATCGCAGGCGAAGGCACCGGCATGGAGCGCGACTATGATTTTGCCTCGGCACGCCACGGGGGCGATCTTGGCGATCCGCAAGAGGTGGGCCGCAACGCGGCGAACCTGGCCCTGAAGCGGCTGAACGCGCGGCGCGTCAAATCGCAGTCGGTGCCCGTTGTGTTCGATCCGCGGGTGAGCAACAGCCTGCTGGGGCACCTTGCCGGCGCGATCAACGGGGTCTCGATCGCGCGGGGCACCTCGTTCCTGAAGGACCGGATGGGCCAGCGCGTGTTCGCTCCGGGTATCCGCATCGTTGATGATCCGCATATCGTGCGCGGGGTGCGCTCGAAACCGTTCGATGGCGAGGGTGTCGCGAACCGCCCGATGAACCTGGTCGAGGACGGCGTGCTGAAGACGTGGATCCTCGACAGCGCCTCGGCGCGGCAACTCAAGCTGACCAGCACGGGCCATGCAGCGCGCGGCACGGGGGGACCGCCCTCGCCTTCCACGAGCAATCTCTATCTTGTGCCGGGCGCGCTGTCGCCGGCAGCACTGATGGCTGACATCGCGCAAGGGTTCTATGTGACCGAACTGATCGGCATGGGCGTCAACGGCGTGACGGGCGATTATAGCCGCGGGGCATCGGGGTTCTGGATCGAGAACGGGCAAATCGCGTTCCCCGTGAACGAGGTCACGATCGCGGGCAACCTGAACGCCATGTTTGCGGCAATGACACCGGCCAATGATCTGGTCTTCCGCTATGGCACCAATGCGCCCACGCTGCGCGTCGAGGGCATGACCATTGCCGGGGACTGAGCGCCGCGGGGATCTTGATCTCATTGTCACGGCGCTGAGGCAGGCGGGCGAAATTGCGCGCGCGGGCTTTGCCGGTGCACCACAGGTCTGGGAAAAGTCGAAGGGCAACCCTGTCACCGAAACCGACATCGCCGTCGACAGGCACCTGGCCGGCGTCCTGGGTGCGGCGCGCCCCGACTATGGCTGGCTGTCGGAGGAGATGGCCGACAATCCCGCACGCCTCTCGCGGCAACGCCTGTTCATCGTGGACCCGATCGACGGGACGCTTGCCTTCATCAAGCGCAAGCCTGAGTTCGTTGTCTGTGTCGCCGTGGTCGACGGCGGCGTTCCGGTCACGAGCGGCATCTACAACCCGATGACCGAGGAAATGTTCACCGCCGCAGCCGGGGAAGGGGCGTTTCTCAACGGGCAGCGCATCGCCGTGACGGCGCGGCGTGAACTTGCGGGATGTCGCATGCTGGTCGCGCGCGACGTGATCGAGCACAAGGCCTGGCCCGAGCCGTGGCCCCAGATGGACGTTGGCAAGCGCGCCTCGATTGCCTATCGCATGGCGCTGGTGGCCAATGGCCATTATGACTGCATGATGGCCCTGTCCACGAAGCAGGAATGGGATACGGCGGCGGCGACGCTGCTGGTTCAGGAGGCGGGAGGACTTGTCACCTCGCACGCGGGCGAGAGCCTTGTGTATAATCAACCCCAACCGTCCCACCGAAGCGTCGTCTGTGCAGGCCCTGCCCTGCACCAGGCGATCATGGAGCGGACCGATCGGATCAAACTGCCCTAAGGACAAGAGAACACCCATGGCCAAGCAATTGCTGCATCTGGTATTCGGCGGCGAACTGACCAGCCTCGACAAGGTCGAGTTCCGGGATCTCGACAAGATCCATTTTGTCGGCCTCTACCCGAATTTTGCCAAGGCCCGCGAGGCGTGGAAAGCTGCTGCGCAGGCCACCGTCGACAACGCGCACATGCGCTATTTCGTGGTCCACATGCACAAGATCCTTCAGCCGGAGCTTGAGGCCGGAGAGACGCTTTCGGCGCCTGCCAAGCCCGGCAAGAGCAAGGCGTCGGGCGGCTCCAAGCCTGGAAAGCCGGCAAAAGCGACCCCACGCAAGTAACCCTGCGCAGCAACAGGTTGTGGTTAACCCGCGCTGCGCGTGTTAATTTCTGCGTCGTTCCACCCTGAGTGGGTCACGCGTATAACCCGGGCCACATGACCAACGCACCGGAAGCCCTGCCGCGCAAGCCCGCCCTTGATGCTCAACCGCTCCTGCGGCTGGCGGCTGAATTCGTGCGTCCGTACGCGCGTGTTGCCCTGCTGCTGCTGTGCCTGATGGCCATGGAAGCCAGCCTTACCGCCGGCATGGCGTGGTACCTCGAGGAAGTGGTCAAGAGCCTCTTCACCCCGGACCGGCAGGAGGGCATGCTGATCCTCGTGCCATCTGTCCTTCTGGGAATCATGACCCTGAAGGCCGGGATATCCTATGCGAGCAACATCTCGCTGGCCCGGGTCGGGCAAAGCGTCGTCAACGACCTGCAGAAGGCCCTGTTCCGCAAGATCACGCGGTTCGATCTTGCGCAGTTGAACAGCGTGCACTCGGGGCAGTTTGCCTCGCGCTTCCTGAATGACGCGCTGCTTATCAGGGAAAGCGTTACCCGCTCGATGCAGGGCATGGTGCGTGACGTGCTGACGATCCTGGGGCTGGGTGTGGTGATGTTCATCCAGGACTGGGCGCTGGCGCTGGTGCTGTTCAGCGTCCTTCCCCTGACGGCGCTGTTCACGCTGAACCTTGGCAACAAGACCAACAAGGCCGCCGCGCGCAGCATGGCGTCGACGGGAGACCTGGCCACGCTTCTCGCCGAGACGCTCGACGGAAAGCGGGTGATCAAGGCCTATCGCATGGAAGAGCACGCTGTTGCGCGGGCCGACCACATCGTCACCGAGCGCATGAAATTCCTGATGAAGGGCGCGAATGCGCGCGCGGCGGCAACGCCGTCGGCGGAAGTCCTGGCGGGCATCGGCATTGCAGCGGTCGTGGCCTATGCCGCCTATCGCGGCATGGACATCGCGAGCTTCGCCTCGTTCATGGCGGCGATGATGCTGTCGTACCAGTCGATCCGCTCGCTCTCGAACCTCTACACCGCACTGAGCGAAGGCTCGGCGGCGGCGGCGCGGACATTCGACCTGCTCGATACACCCAACACCGTGCGGGATGACGGCAACGGGGTGCTGGCTCTCGCGTCGCAAACGCGGCGCGCGCAGATCGTCTTCCAGGACGTGCGCTTCGACTATTCGGGCACGGGCGCGCAGGCGCTCGACGGTGCATCGTTCGAGATCCCGGCGGGAAAGACCGTGGCCCTGGTGGGTCCCTCCGGTTCGGGCAAGAGCACGATCCTGAACCTGATCCTGCGCTTTTATGACGTGACGGGCGGGTCGATCGAGATCGACGGGCAGGACATCAGGCACGTGTCCATCGCCTCGCTCCGGGACGCGATCTCGCTGGTCACGCAGGAACCCTTCCTTTTCGATGAATCCATCACCGACAATATCCTTTGCGGACGGCCGGGGGCCACGACGGCCGAGGTCGAGGCGGCCTCGCGCGCGGCGGCGGCGCATGACTTCATCATGGCGCTGCCCGAGGGTTATGCGACCAGGGTCGGTGAAGCAGGCGTTCGCCTGTCGGGCGGACAGCGCCAGCGCATCGCGATTGCCCGGGCGATCCTGAAGGACGCGCCGATCCTGCTGCTCGACGAGGCGACGTCGTCGCTCGACAGCGAGAGCGAGAAGGAAGTGCAGGTCGCGCTGGGCCGGCTCATGAAGAACCGCACGACGCTGGTCATCGCGCACCGTTTGTCGACCATCGCGGATGCCGACAGGATCCTGGTGCTGGAAGGGGGCCGCGTCAGCGAACAGGGGACGCATGGCGACCTGCTTGCCCGCAGCGGAACCTATGCGAGGCTCTACAGGACGCAGTTCGCCGATGCGCGGCCTGCGGTCGCGGAATAGACCATGTTGCGGGACTGGTGGCGGCGCTTCAGGAAGTCGGATGGCCTCAGGAACGTGGGCTGCCGCCTGATCGCGCTCTATATCCGCTTCGTCTGGGTGACGGGGCGCTGGGAGATACGCAACAGCACACAGGCCGAGAAACTCTGGCAGGACAAGACCCCCTTCATCCTGGCCTTCTGGCACGGGCGCATGCTGGTGCTGCCTGCGATGTGGCCGCGTTCGTCTCCGATGCACATGCTCATCTCGATGCACCGCGACGGCGAGATCATCGCCCGGGCCATCGGCTATTTCGGCATCGGCACGGTTCGCGGTTCGGCGGCCAAGCCGGGCTCGAACAAGGACAAGGGTGGAGCGGCGGCGCTGCGCGGCATGCTCAAAGCGCTGAAGGGCCAAGACTATGTCGGCATCACCCCGGACGGACCCCGCGGACCGCGCATGCGCGCGAGCGAGGGGATCGTGACGGTTGCCCGTGTTTCGGGGACACCCATCCTGCCCTGCAGCTTTTCCTGCCGGCATCGGATTGTGCTCAACTCGTGGGACCGTTTTGTCATTCCCCTGCCCTTCACGCGCGGGGTCATCATCTGGGGCGACCCGATATCGGTTGCACGCAATGCCGGCGCGGACGAGGTTGAGGCTGCGCGGCTGCAGATCGAGGCGAGTCTGACGGCGGTGACCGACGCCGCCGACGCGGCGATGGGTGTCGAGGGCGTGGCACCGGAGCCTGCCGGGGCGCCGGCTTGAGCGCGCCGGAAAAACCATCGCGCCTGCTTTCGGCCTATCGAACGGCCACGGGTCTTGCCGAACCGCTGGCGGGCACGCTGCTGAACCGGCGGCTGAAGCGCGGCAAGGAGGATGGTGATCGCCTGCCGGAGCGGCTGGGAAGGCCCGGACGGGTGCGGCCCCGTGGCGCGATCATCTGGATCCATGCGGCCAGCGTGGGCGAGTCGCTCTCGGTACTGCCCGTGATCCGGGAGATCGGACAGATGCGGCCTGACGCGACGGTGCTCGTCACCACGGGAACCGTGACATCGAGCCGGCTGATGGGCGAACGCCTGCCGGCGAATGCGTTTCACCAGTTCGTGCCGCTCGATACGCCGGGGGCGGTGTCTGCCTTTCTGGACTACTGGAAGCCGTCGCTTGCGCTGTGGGTGGAGTCCGAGTTGTGGCCGAACATGCTGCATGAGGCGCGGCAGCGACGGATCCCGCTTGTGCTCATCAATGCGCGCATGTCGGACAAGTCGTTTCGCGGCTGGCAGCGTGCGCCGGCGATGGCGCGCGAGCTGATGGGAAGCTTTGCCCTGTGCCTGGCGCAGGATGCGGACGTGGCCGGGAAACTGACGCTGCTCGGCGCGCAGCACGTGGAGACCCCGGGCAACCTGAAGCTGGTCGGAGATCCCCTGCCGTTCGATGCGAACGTGCTTGGCGGTCTGCGGGCCGTGATCGGCGGGCGCCCGGTCTGGCTGCTGGCCTCGAGCCACGAGGGCGAGGAGCAACTTGCGGCCTTTACCCATCGCGACCTGGCCGCGCGCATCCCGGGGCTGCTGACGATCATCGTGCCGCGCCATCCGCAGCGCGGGCCGCAGGTGGCGCAGGCGCTTGCGCCGCTGTTCAGCGTCGCGCGTCGCGCGGCTGGCGAGGTCCCGGCACAAGACACCGAGATTTACATCGCCGATACGCTGGGCGAGCTTGGCATCTTCTACCGGCTGACACCCCTGGCGGTGATCGGCGGCAGCTTCGTGCCCCATGGGGGACAGAACCCGCTGGAGCCGGCGCGGCTGGGGGTTGCGGTCCTGAGCGGTCCACATATCGGGAATTTCCGCGATATTTACCGCATTCTTGTCGAGGCGGGGGGCGCGGAAGTGCTGGCGTCGAATGATCTGCTCACGCAGAGGGCTGGAGAACTTCTGTCCAACGAACTAGAACTCTCGCGGCGCGGACAGGCCGCCGGGCGGGCGGCTGGCACGAAGCAGCCGCTGGTGCGGACGATGGAACTGCTCGCGCCCTATCTGAGGAGCCTCGATGCGATTGCCGACGCCTGAGTTCTGGTATTCCGATCCGAACGAGACGGTGGCGTTCGTGCTGCGGCCGCTGGGCTGGATCTATGCGCTCGTGGGCCGGGTGCGCCGCGCGCTTGCCAAGCCTTTCCAGGCTCCGGTTCCCGTGATCTGCGTGGGCAATCTCACGGCCGGGGGTAACGGCAAAACGCCGCTGGCGCTGGCGCTCGGGCAACGGCTGTCGGCTCGCGGACTCAAGGTTGCGTTTCTTTCGCGCGGGTATGGCGCGAACGTGCCTGGGGCGATGATCGTCGATCCGTCGCAGGACACGGCCGGCGAAGTGGGTGACGAGCCGCTGCTGCTCGCGCGCCAGGCCATGACAGTCGTCTCGCCAGACCGGCCCGCAGGCGTTCGCCTTGCCGTCTCGCGCGGGGCGCAGGTGATCGTGATGGATGACGGGTTCCAGAACCCCTCGCTCGCCAAGGATCTCAGTTTCGTCGTGGTCGACTCGCAGAAGGGGTTCGGCAATGGCTGCGTCATTCCGGCGGGCCCCCTGCGCGAACCGGTCGAGGACGGGCTGAAGCGCGCCACGGCGCTTGTGCTTATGGGGCGCGGCAACGCGGCTGTGCCAGACACAAAGCCGACGCTGCGCGCCGAGCTTGTGCCGCATGACGGCGAGCCTGCGCGCCTGGCCGGCAAACCGGTCGTCGCATTTGCCGGGATCGGCCTGCCCCAGAAGTTCTTCGACACGCTTGAGGCGTGCGGCGCGCATGTGAAGGCCATGAAGGCTTTTGCGGACCACCATGTCTTTACCGAGCAGGACCTCGAGGGCCTGCGTAACACAGCAAAACTGCAGGGGGCGAGCCTGATCACCACCGAGAAGGACTGGATCCGCCTGCCGGCGACAATCCGGCCGGAAGTGGATGTCCTCAAGGTCACTGTCCGCTTCGACGACGCTTCCGACACTCTCATCGACCAGTTCATCTCCACATGTCTGAAGACATTCAACCCGCCCGCTCCGGCCGGGGACTGAAAGACGGCGACAAGCGCCGCCCTTCAACCGCAATGATGGCCATGTATGTGGCGGAGTATGCGCTGTTTGCCGGCGTGATGGCGCTGTTTCGCGCGCTTGGACTGCGGCGTGCCTCGGACCTGGGGGGCTGGCTTGCCCGCACGATCGGCCCGCGGATTCCAGTCACCCGCCGCGCCCGGCGCAACATGGCTGCGGCCATGCCCGAGATCAGCGCGGAGATGCGCGAGGTCCATATCCGCGACATGTGGGACAACCTTGGCCGCACCTTCGCCGAGTATGCGTTCATGGACGCGTTCACGGCGAACGGGCCTGATGCGCGGATCGACCTCAGGGGGCGCGAGAATGCGAAGAACGCCATCGACAAGGGGCATGGCGGGCTGTTCGTGTCGGGCCATTGCGGGAACTGGGAACTGATGCCGCGCTGCATCCGCGACATGGGCCTGACGGGGACGCTTGTCTATCGGCCGCCGAACAATCCCTATGTGGATGCCTGGATCGCGCGGCAGCGCCGCATCGGCCTGCCGACCCTGGCGGCCAAGGGTGGCGAAGGCGCGCGGGCCATCATCAAGACGCTGAAGCAGGGCGGGTTCCTGGCGATGCTTGTCGACCAGAAGATGAATGACGGGATCCCGGTGCCCTTCTTCGGCCGCATGGCGATGACGCCGATCGGCGCGCCGAGCCTTTCATTGCGGCATGATGCGCCGATCGTGCCTGCATGGTGCGAGCGCCTGCCGGACCAGCGCTTTCGGGTGACGATCTATCCGGAAATTCCGCGCCCCAATACCGGCGACCGCGAGCGCGACATCGAGGCCCTGGCGCTGGCGCTGAACCAGTTCCTGGAGGTACGCATCCGCGAGAACCCGATGAACTGGCTGTGGCTGCACAGCCGCTGGCCCAAGGGTCAGGCGGCGGGAAGCACCAATGCCGGATCGAGCCTGACCTGAAACCAGTTGAGCCTGAGGCAGAGATGCGGGCCGGTCGCCCTGCCCGTCTTGCCAATGGCGCCGATCACGTCGCCCTGCTTCACCGTGTCCCCTGGCTTCACGTCGATGCGCGACATGTGCAGGTAGCTGGACGAGACGCCATGCCCGTGATCGAGGACGACGGTGCCACCGGTGAAATAGAGGTCAGGTTCGGCAAGGGCTACCACGGCACCCACGGGGGCCACGATGGGCTTGCCTTCGCCGGCTGCAATGTCGAGGCCGAAATGCGGGCGCTTG
>JBILGJ010000205.1:0-5645 GCA_044351125.1 Micropepsaceae bacterium | reverse complement strand
GCGCTAGATTTCCGGAAGGCTGCTGTCAGGTCTTGGCGAGCTCGTCCGCGAGATCCTCGTTGGTTGACTCGCGCGCGACAAGTGCTTCCCGGTCCTGCTGCAGCACACGCAGGATGCGCGCGAGGTATTCCTGCGTCCAGGCCCCGCGTTCAGAGGCTTCGGCCTTGCTCGGATTGAAAGATTCGATATCGGTGCGGGAGAACTTGCCGCCACGCTCGAGCAGGCGCTCGACCGTGTCGAGGCGTTCGCGCAGGACAGACACCTCCTGCGCCAGCGCCATGACGATGGTCATCAGGCGCTCGGTGTCCTGGTCCTTCAGGAACCAGGGGCGCTTGCCCTTGGACTTGGCGCCTGCGAGCGCAAGCGGATCGATCTTGCCGTTGTTGCTCATTCCGCGGCCACCCTGTCAGACCGTGACTGGGCGGGCTTGCGGGCGCCCACGACGTGCCAGGCGGCCTTGCGGCCATAATCTTCCTGCTTGGTGTCCTTTGCTGCCTCGGGGAAGACCTTCGGGTCGACGACGGCTGCCACACCGCCGTGGATCAGCGTTGCGGCGGGAAAGCCCGCCTTGCCCATCCATGCGTCGAGATCGATCTCGTGCATCTTCGTCCAGAAGGGCTCGTTGTTGTAGAAAGCGTCCCAGTCGCGCATGGCCTGCTCGAAGAGCGGCATGGCGGCGTCGTATTGCGGCTGTTCGACATGCAGGACGATGCCGCCTGGTTTCAGCAGGCGCTGGGTTTCGGCGAAGATCTCCTGCATCGAGCGGTAGCTGGTCTCGTGCAGGAACATGGTTGACTGGATCCAGTCGAAGCTCTCGTTTTCGAACTGGTCCAGCTTCGCGACGTCAGCCTGGACGAAGGTGATATTCTTCACGCCGAGCGACCTTGCCCGCGCTGCGCCATAGCGCAGCATCGGGGCACCAACATCCACGGCGATCACCTCGGCGTCGGGAAAGGCCTGCGCGATCGGGACAACGTTATGGCCAAGGCCGCAACCCAGGTCGAGGATGCGTTTGGGGCGGAAGCCCTTCAGGTTTTCCTTCACCCACTTCACGACCGCCTGTCCGCCACCGTCATTGAGCGCGCCCAGCATGCCGCCGGTGGTGGCGAAGAGCCCCACGTCATAGTTGGCGGCGCCGGTAGCATCGCCGTCGGTCAGTTCGGTATGGTAGCTGCCGGGCATGCAATGGTGGTCGACGCCGGAGACGCTGCGGGGCAGTTCAAGCGCCGGGTCGAGCTGCAGCTGTTTTCCGCCGGCAAGCTTTGCCACGCGTGCGTTGAGTTCGTCTGCCTGGCGCAGTGTCACCCAGCGGCCCGCCTGCTGGCGCTGTTCCATCGTGGCCCTGCGAAGCGCGGACCACCACTGGAACATGGGATCCTGTACCAGTGCCTTGCGCACTTCGTGCCGGTTGGCGAAGGCGCGCTTGTGCGCAGCCTTGAAGGCGGGTTCGGCGCGCCTGTCGAAGGCTTCCTTCACGCCTGGCATGACATTGGTCGCCAGATGGCGGTTCAAGTGGGCAAGGAAATTGAACCGCGCAGCCTCGTCGTGGGTCACTTCGGGAAACACGCCGTGCTTGCCCACGACCCGATAATCCGGCGGGCCATCATAGGGGCGTGCCGACTGGTTCCTTGCCGGTCCCGAAGCTTTTGTCGCCTTGCGCTTGCTGGTCTTCATGTGCCGCTCCTTTGAGCTTCCCTCTAACGATAAATGATGTATCAATTGCTGAAAAGATCAGGGAGGCCCTTGATGGCTACGCGAATTGTCGCCTTGTTTAACCTCAAACCCGGCGTTTCCGTTGCGGACTATGAAGCCTGGGCCAAGCGGGTCGATATCCCGACGGTGAACGGGCTGAAGTCAATCGACAAGTTCGAGGTGTTCAAGTCGGTGGGGCTTCTGGGCAGCGAGGCCCGTCCCCCCTATGCCTACGTCGAGATCATCGATGTCGCGGACATGGATCAATTTGGAACCGATGTCGCGACGCAGACCATGCAGCGGGTGGCTGGCGAGTTCCAGGCCATGGCCTCGGATGTTGCCTTCATCCTGACCTCCAAGCTGGGCTAGGCGGGCCATGAGGCGTTTCGAAGGCAAGACTGCCGTCGTCACCGGTTCAGGACGGCGAAAGGGCCTTGGCGAGGCGATCATCCGCCGTCTGGCAGCAGAAGGGGCCAATGTCGTCATTTCCGACATCGGGACGGCCAAGGATGCTGCCACGCCCGGATCGATGATCGGGACGACCGCCGAGATGGAGGCGATTGCCGGCGAGATCAGGGCGTTGGGGGGCGGCGTTTCTACCTTTGCCTGCGATGTGCGCGACTACGGTCAGGTTCAGGCACTCGCGCGCCATGCCGCAAAGACGCATGGTTCGCTGGACATCTGGGTGAACAATGCAGGTATCGGCTACATCATGAAGCCGCTGATGGACGTTACACCGGATGACTGGCGGGCGGTGATCGATGTCAACCTGACGGGCTGTTTCTTTGGCATCAAGGCGGCGGCTGAGGTCATGATCCCCCAGGGGCGCGGCGGGCGCATTGTCAACATCGCCTCGCAGGCGGCCAAGTCGGGCTTCCCGCACGCGCAGGCCTATACCGCCTCGAAGCACGGACTTGTGGGCCTTACACGATCGGCGGCGATCGAACTGGGTTCGCACAAGATCACCGTGAACAATGTTTGCCCGAACCATGTGACGACCGGGCTTGGTGCTTGGCAGAACGAGTATTTCTCGAAGGTCGTGGGGGCGCCGTCAGTGGAGGCGTATCTCAAGGCGATGGCGGAGCGCATTCCCCTGAAGCGTCCGGGTCTTGCCGAAGACACGGCGAAGGCGGTCGCCTTCCTGTGCTCGGCAGACGCCGATTACATCACGGCCGAGAGCATGAATGTCTCGGGTGGCGAGGAGCCGCATTAGGCGCATGGTCGACAGGAACAGCTTCAGCTGGCCCAATGGCGCCAAACTTGCCCTCTCGATTGTCGTCAATGTCGAGGAGGGGGCAGAGCAGAACATCCGTGATGGCGACAAGGGGCCGGAACCCGTCGATGAGCTGGGGGCCGTGCCCTCGCGGCCGATGCGCGTGCATGGCAACGAGAGCAATTACCAGTACGGGATCAAGGAGGGCTGGCGGCGCATTGTCGGGGCGCTGGACCGGCACGGTTTCGATTGCACGGTGACAGCGGCTGCGCTGGCGCTGGAGCGGGCGCCGGCCATCGCCGAGGACATTGTCAGGCGGCGCTGGGAGGTTGCTGCGCATGGTCTGCGCTGGAGCCACCAATTCTGGATGGATGAGGAAAAGGAGCGCGCTTTCATCCGGGGGGCGCGCGACTCGATCCTGCGAACAACCGGCACCGTGCCCAAGGGCTGGCTGTCGCGCTACCTGCATACCGAAGCGACGCGCCGCATCCTGGCCGAAGAGGGCTTTGGCTATCACATGGATGACTATTCGGCGGACTTTCCGTTCTGGGACAGCGTCGAGACGGCCAGCGGGCGCAAGCCGATGGTGATCGTTCCCTATGCCATCGACACGAACGACATGAAGATGTGGGTCGCGCCGTCACTGCAGCCTTGGGACTGGTCGCGCTATGCGATCGGTACATTTGACCAGCTGCTGCTGGAGGCGCGGGCGGGCCGCGCCGCGATGATGAGCCTTGGCCTGCACCTGCGCATCGTTGGCCGGCCGGGCAGGTTCGGTGCCCTTGTTGAATTTCTTGAGCACGTGGCGCAGAGGCGCGACGTGTGGGTTGCCTCGCGCGGTGCGATCGCTTCGGCGTTCGCTGCTGCTTCTCCGCCACCCTGAACAGACAGGAGCATGACATGATCCGCGTAATAATGGTGACGCTTGCCATGATGCTGATTGCGGCGTTCGCAGTCGAGCCGTCATGGGCCGATGATCCGAAGGCTGAGCCTCGGCAACCACTGGACTTCCGCCGCACCACGCTGATCGTGCGCGATATTGACAAGTCGCTGGCTCTCTATCGCGATGCCCTGGGCATGACCGTCTACTATGACCAGCAACTCACCTCTCCGCGTCTTCAGCGCAAGGGCAGTGACGGTGTGAACCGCTCGCGGCTGGTGCTGCTCAAGGCCAATGACGGGTTTGTCGGGCTGCTTGGCCTGTGGCAGTTCCTGGATGGGCCGCCGCCGCCGCCGCCCCCGGCGAAGCCGGATTTCGCGCCGAACGAGATCGTTGTGCTGTTCAATGCCGATGACCTCGAGACGCGTTTCGAGAAAGTCCGGGCAACCCCCGGCGTTCGCATCATGAGCGAGCCGACGCTCAGGGCCTATCCGGGGCCGAATGGAACGGAGATCAAGGTCATGGTCTCGATGCTGACGGATCCGGATGGCCATGTGGTCGAGCTGAACAAGGCCCTCTCGGCTCTTCCCAGCATGAAATAGGCAGCGTGCCGCAGCGGGATTGACGGGCGGGGCTGGGGCATCCTAATTTGTCCGGACAAACTTGTCCGGATCATGACCCTCCATTCCCTGCTCTTCGTGCCCGGCGCACGACCCGAACGTTTCGACAAGGCGATTGCTGCCGGCGCTCATGCCGTCTGCATCGATCTTGAGGATTCTGTCCCTCTGCAGGCCAAGGCTGAAGCGAGGCGCGCTGTTGCTGCGTGGCTTGGCGGCTTCGTGCCGCGGCCGGGCGGTCCGCGCGTGGGTGTGCGTATCAACAGTCCCCTGTCGCCCGAAGGCGTGCGGGACCTTGCGGTCCTGTCCGAGCTTGGATCGCCGCCCGCTCTCGTCATGGTTCCAAAGGTGGCCTCGGCGGCCGAGCTTGCCGTGACCAGCGGGGCGCTGGGGCTGACCTCGGCGTGCCTGTGGCCGATCGTCGAGAGTGCGGCTGGTCTTGAGGCTGCGGCTTCGATCTGCGCGGCTCCTCATGTGGAAGGCGTGCTTTTCGGCGCTGTCGACCTGTCGGCGGATCTCGGCGCGGATGTGACGTGGGAAGCGATGCTCTTTGCACGCAGCCGCCTTGCTGTCGCGTGTGCTGCCGCAGGTGTCGGGCTTCTGGATGTGCCCTCGATTGATATCGATGACCCGGGGCTTTACGACAGCACCCGCCGGTCGCGGGCGTTGGGTTTCACGGGTCGCGCATGCATCCACCCGAAGCAGGTTGGCGAGGTCCATCGCGCGTTTGCTCCCACCGAGGCCGAGATCGCGCAAGCGCGTCGCGTGATGCAGGCTTTTGCCGATGCCAGGGGGGCGGCCGTGCAACTGGACGGCCGCATGGTGGAATTGCCGGTCATTCGCAGCGCCAGGCGCATCCTGGCGGCAGCAGGAGAGACGTAATGGTACAGAACTGGAAGGAAGTCGGGCCGCAGCGCTATCGTGAAACGTTCGGGCGCTATTTTGAGGATTTCCATGTCGGGGATGTCTACGAGCATCGCCCGGGCAAGACGATCCTTGAATCGGACAATCACATGTTCACGCTGCTGACCCTCAACACGCATCCGATGCATTTCGATGCAGAGTTCGCAAAGGCGTCGGAGTTCAAGCAGAACCTGGTTGTCAGTCCCTACACGCTGGCTTTGCTCATCGGGATGAGCGTCACGGATTGCAGCCAGAAGGCGATCGCCAATCTGGGCATGGACGAGGTGAAATTCACCGCGCCTGTCTTTGCGGGCGACACGATCTATGGCGAGAGCGAGGT
>JBILGJ010000013.1:0-17021 GCA_044351125.1 Micropepsaceae bacterium | reverse complement strand
TGATACGGTGACACGGTAGAGGCCGTAGGAGATTTTCGGCGAGAAGCAGATGGCGCGGTTGCCCGGGATCGTCCAGGGTGTGGTGGTCCAGATGACGACCCGTGCAGAGGCAGTGCCGGCGGGCTTACCTGCGGCGGTGTCGGGCCGCACGGGGAACTTCACGAAGATCGTCGTGGAGAGTTTCTCGTGGTACTCGACCTCGGCCTCGGCCAGTGCCGTCTTCTCGATGACCGACCACATCACGGGCTTGGAGCCTCGATAGAGCGCGCCGTTCATCACGAATTTCTGGATCTCGCGGACGATGATTTCCTCGGCCGCGGGGTTCATGGTCGTGTAGGGATTGTCCCAGTCGCCGATGGCGCCGAGGCGCCGGAACTCGGCACGCTGCACGCCCAGCCAGTGGGTCGCGAAGTCGGCGCATTCCTTGCGGAACTCGATCAGCGGGACCTGGTCCTTGTCCTTGCCGGCGCTGCGGTACTTTTCCTCGACCTTCCATTCGATGGGAAGGCCATGGCAGTCCCAGCCCGGCACATAGGGCACGTCGCGCCCCAGCATGCCCTGGCTGCGCACGACAAAGTCCTTCAGGATCTTGTTGAGGCCGGTGCCGAGGTGAATGTGGCCGTTCGCATAGGGCGGGCCATCATGAAAGATGAAGAGCGGACGGCCCTTGGCCTTCTCGCGCAGGCGCGCATAAAGGCCCATCTTGTCCCACCACTCGATCCATGCCGGCTCGGCCTTCGGCAGGCCCGCCTTCATCGGGAATTCGGTGTCGGGAAGGAACAGGGTGTCCTTGTACTCGCGCGGGGCGTCCACGGCGGAATCGCTGGTGGTCATGGCTCTGGCTCGTCTGATTCGGGATTTCGTGTCTGGCGAATGCCGCGCGAGGCTGCGCGGGCTTGGATGCGACCTGGCTGTCAGCCGATCGCGCCGGTAATTCGAATGCCTGCTGCCAGAGAGCGTGCGACCGGTGTGCGTGTCATTGCCGTCATGTGCGTATCCATAGCCATCCCCCTCGGGACCCAAGGCTTGAGCGCGCTTTTAGCAGGGCCCCCACCTCTCGTCAAAGCAATGACGCGTTGCTATAGCAGCGGCGCAGCAACACGGAGGCAGGCGCCATGCACAAAGGCACTTTTGAATACACTGACGGGGCAACCATCTGCGAGGGCTATGTGGCGAGCGATGGCAAGCCGGGGCGCAAGCCTTGCGTGCTGATTGCCCATCAGTGGGCGGGGCTCTTCGAGCAGGAGCAGGCGAAGGCCGAGTACTTCGCGGGCAAGGGCTATGTGGGCTTTGCGATCGACGTCTATGGCAAGGGCGTGCGCGGGGCGCATGGGCAGGACAACAGCGCCTATATGGGCCCCTATCTGAACGACCGTGCGAAGCTGCGCCAGCGCCTGCTGGCGGCCGTCGCTGCCGCGAAGGCGCGGCCGGATGTCGACCCGAACCGGATCGCGATCATCGGCTATTGCTTCGGCGGGCTGTGCGCGCTCGATGTCGCGCGGTCGGGCACGTCAGACGTGAAGGGCGCCGTCAGCCTGCACGGGCTGTTCACGCCGCCCGGCCTTGGCGCGCAGGGGAAGATCAGCACCAAGGTTCTCGTGCTGCATGGCTGGGATGACCCGATGGCGAAACCCGACAGCGTGCTGGGGCTGGCGCAGGAGATGACCGCGGCCGGCGCCGACTGGCAGGTCCATGCCTATGGCCACACCCTGCATGCGTTCACGTCGGTAGGTGCGAATGCGCCGGAGAGCGGGGTCAAGTATGACGCCAATGCCGATCGTCGATCGACGAAGGCGACGGATGACTTCCTTGCCGAGGTTTTTGCCTGAAGTCCAATTGCGGTGACAGAGCACTGTCACCGCAGTCCTTTTTCAGAACTTGACGGCGATGCCTGCCTGGACGAGCCGTGGTGCCCCCGGGATCATGCCGCGGGTCCGGTCTGCGAGGTAGACCTCGTCCGTCAGGTTCTTCACCGTGCCGTAGACCGTCAGGTTCGTGCCCGGAATGTCGACATTGACCGTTGCATTCCAGATCAGGGCATCGCCGATAAGACCCCTCTGCCCGTCGGCCGACGAGGCCAGGGTCTCGAGATCGTCGGAGAACATCTCGCCGGTATATTGCGCCTCGACCTCGGCATAGATCATGTCCTGCCAGTCGAAACCGACTGCGGCGGCGGCGATCACCTCGGGCGCGTAAGGCAGTCGGTTGCCGGTCACCAGCACGCAGGAGGGGCCAGGCACGGGCGGCATGATCCCGCTGCAATTCGATCCTGGCACCGTCGAGAATCGCGTTCCGGCGAATTCTGCCGACCAGAGCCACGTGGCGCTCAGGCGGAGCTGAAGATCATTCTTTCCGCCGGCCATTCCAAGCCAGCCGGTGTCGCGGGCTGAGGCCCGAACAAGGAGCTCTGCCCCCTCGTGAACCGTCTCGCCGGCGCTCGTCAACGTCGCCCCGAGGCCGCCCGCGACGCTGGCGGGGATGATCTGGTTCCTGAAGTCCATCCGGAAGAGACCCAGGTCACCGTAGAGACCGGGCATGAATGTGCCGCGCAGGCCCAGTTCCCAGTTGGTGCTTTCTTCCTCGGCAAGGTCGACCGTGGCACCCGTGGTGTTGCTGATGATGTCCTCGACGCGCGGCGGCGCGAAGCCCTTGTGAACACCGGCATAGGCCACTGTCGAGGGTGAAAGCTCATAGACCACCCCGAGGCCCGGGATCAGCGCGTCAAGCGTCGTGCTGCCCCCTGCCCCGTTCAGCCGGTTGAGGCGCTCGTAGCCGATATGCTCGATCCTCAGGCCGGGTTCGACGAGAAGGTTGCCAAAGCGGAACTGCCCGGAGACGAAGCCTGCCAGCGCGTCGATGTTTCGGTCATTGTCTTCACGCACGCCGGCATTCACGCCGATGCCCGGCGTGCGTGCAAAGGGCGTGTCGCCATTCCATTGCCTGCGATGCTGGTCTTCGGCGTGGAGGCGGATGCCCGCCTCGAGACGGGCGGGAATGGCTCCGAGCGCGACATCGGCCGACAGGCGGGTCTCGACGCCGAGGACGTCATAATCCCGCAGGCGTCCCTCGTTGCCACAGGTGGTGGCGAGGTTTGCCATGCCCGCGCAGGCGGGATCCGATGAATCGTTTGGGCGCTGGGCCGAATTCGATGACTGGCGCCACCAATCACGCGTGAAGTACGAGCCATAGAGTGTCGATTTCAGGGACACCTCATCCGACAGGAACCACGCGTGGCTGAGCGAGGCACCCCAGCGCTCGGCTTCGAAGCGATCATTTGCAAATGGATTGGCGAAGGGATTTGCCTGCCACTCGGCCAACGTGAGGCCGGCATAGGTCAACAGGCTGTCCTCGGCATAGCGGCTGGCGCGGAGGGTCAGCACCTGGTCGTCGGCGATGTCCCATTCTGCCTTGAGCGACACGTCGTTCATGCGGATGAATGTGTTTTCGCGCGCGCCCGACGATTCCTTCAGCTGTGCGTGGGCAAGGGCCCGGCCGCCGGCGAGGGGGCCACCGAGGGATGCCTCGAATTCGACATAGTCGCGATTGCCGCCCGCCAGCAAGCCCTTGGCCTCGAAGGTGTCGGGAATGCGGGGCGTGATGTAGTTGATGACGCCGCCGATGGTCTGGGGTCCGAACCTGACCTGGCTTGCGCCCTTGAGGACCTCGATCCGGTCGTAGCGGCGAACCGGCGGATGGAAATAGGTGGCGTTGTCGCCATAGGGCGCAAACGCAAGCGGGATGCCATCCTCGAGCAGCAGCACCTTGGTCGAACGGGTCGGGTTGAGGCCGCGGATACCGATATTTGGGCGCATGCCGAGGCCTTCCTCGTCGCGCGGCAGCACGCCGGGCACGGACCTCAGCGCTTCGTTGACGGTGAAGACGCGGGTGCGCTCGAGCTGCTCGCCTTCGATGGTCGCGCCAGATCCAGGGACACGCAGCAGGTTCTGCCGACGGCCTATGACCACGATGCTGTTTTCGCGCCGGGTGCCCGTGGTTTCATCGGGCTTCGCTGGTTCGGCCGCCCTGGTCGGTGCCGGACTTGGCTCGGCGGCCCGCGCTGCCGGCCCTGACATCGCCAAGGACAGGCACGCCGTCATCGCCACGAGGCCCGCGGCCCCGGCAGTGTCATTCATCATTCGCCTGGCTCTTATTGCGACTAATTCTCATTCGTATTATTCGGTGCCGATTCTCAGGTCAACCCATGAATGAGCACACACCGGCCCGTAAATGGTCGCAGTGCCATTTGGGGTATGCAAAGCTGTGAATTCGCCTGTCGCGGGGGCTAGGGGCGACCACTGGCGGCAGAAATGTCCTTGCCGAAGTTCTCCCGCTCGTTGATGCGGGGAAAGGGGCCGCCTGGAACCGGAACGCCAAGAAAGGCGCAGAGCGGCTCCCATCCTTCCTTCACGTCGAAGACGAGCAGGCGGCTTGAGGGGATCGTGCGCCTGACCTCTTCGATGTGGGCGCGGTGCACGGCTACACAGTGGCTTCGGTCATCGAGCCGGTCGTGAAAGGTCTTCTGGCGGATCAAGGTCCGCGCCATACGCGCCACGCCGGCCATCGGTGGGGGCAGGACCTCGAGGGGCGCCTTCATCACGTTGAAAACCGTGGCCTGGCAACTGTCGAACCAGGTGTCGAGGTCCCGCACGGTGAGGATGACCTTCGCATCGCTGTAGTGACCGGCGAGCTCGCGCCAGAAGCTGCAGGCCGGCCAGTCCACCGTCGCGCCATAGCCCTCGAAGACGACATCCCAGTCAACGTCTCGACCTTCTGCAGCCTCCATCCAGTGGTTCACGAAGGGCGGATGCGCGATCACCTCGGCCATGTGATAGCAGGGACCAAGACCCAGCTGCTCGAGGGCCGCCTTCATCGAGAGCGTGCCCGTGCGGCCGAAGCCCGCGCCGACAACCTTGAGTGCCATCTGAAATCCTCTCCTGATCCGCTTCCCGCCCGCTGCACAACTGCACTGCGCAGGGGAGACGGCCCCATGCCACCTTGCAGCAGGCACGGTTCGTTGGCTAGTCAGTCGGTATGAGCGACATCCTGACCATCACCAACCTGACCAAGACCTACGCTTCGGGGCTGCAAGCCCTGAAGCCCATCAACCTTGCCATCAGGCGGGGCGAGATCTTCGCGCTTCTCGGTCCCAATGGTGCCGGCAAGACCACGCTGATCAGCATCATCTGCGGGATCGTCACGCCGTCGGCCGGTCGCGTGGTGGCCGATGGCCACGACATCCAGACCGATTATCGCAACGCACGCATGAAGATCGGACTGGTGCCGCAAGAGCTGACCAGCGACCGCTGGGAGACCGTCTGGAACACGGTGCGCTTCAGCCGCGGGCTCTATGGGCGGGCGCCGAACCCTGCGTTCCTCGAGGGCGTGCTGAGGGATCTTTCGCTCTGGGAGAAGCGCAACGACCAGCTGCAGACGTTGTCGGGCGGGATGAAGCGCCGCGTGATGATTGCCAAGGCGCTCAGCCATGAGCCGATCATCCTTTTCCTCGACGAGCCCTCGGCGGGCGTGGACGTGGAGCTCAGGCGGGACATGTGGGCGCTGGTGCGCCGGCTGCGCGACAGTGGCGTGACCATCATCCTGACGACGCACTACATCGAGGAAGCCGAGGAGATGGCCGACAGGATCGGCGTCATCAACAGGGGCGAACTGATCCTGGTCGAGGAGAAGGCTGCCCTCATGCGCAAGCTGGGCCGAAAGCAGCTGACGCTGCACCTGCAGACGCCGCTTGCGGCCCTGCCCGAGGGTCTCGCTGCGTGGCGCCTGGCCCTGCGGGATGGCGGGCAGACCATCGACTACGAGTTTGACACCAATGACCGGGACACCGGGGTCGCGGCGCTGCTCAGGCGTCTCGACGAGCTTGGCATCGCCTTCACCGACATCAACACGCAACAGAGCTCGCTTGAGGACATCTTTGTCAGCCTCGTGCAGGGCGGCAAGGAGGCCAGGCCATGAGTGCTCCCCGTTTCAACACGCATGGCGTATGGTCCATCTACCGGTTCGAAGTCTCGCGTGCGTTGCGCACGATCTGGCAGAGCCTTGCCACGCCGGTCATCACGACGGCGCTCTATTTCGTCGTGTTCGGGTCGGCCATCGGCTCGCGCATGGGCGAGGTGGACGGGGTGAGCTATGGCGCCTTCATCGTGCCTGGGCTCATCATGCTGACGCTGTTCACCGAGAGCATCTTCAACGCGGCTTTCGGCATCTATTTCCCGAAATTCACGGGCACCATCTACGAGGTGCTTTCGGCGCCGGTCTCGTCGTTCGAGATCGTGCTGGCCTATGTGGGAGCGGCTGCGACCAAGTCGGTGGTGCTGGGGCTCGTGATCCTGGCGACGGCGTCCCTGTTCGTGCCCATCCACATTGCGCATCCGCTGGCGATGATCGCGTTCCTCGTGCTGATTTCGGCGACGTTCTGCCTGTTTGGCTTCATCATCGGCATCTGTTCGAACAATTTCGAGCAGATGCAGGTGGTCCCGATGCTGGTGGTCACGCCGCTGACGTTCCTGGGCGGGGCCTTCTATTCGATCAGCATGCTGCCGCCGGCGTGGCAGACGGTGGCCTATTTCAATCCGGTCGTGTACCTGATCTCGGGCTTCCGCTGGACGTTCTTCGGGCAGGGCGACGTGCCGGTTGTGACGAGCCTTGTGGCGACGCTTGCCTTCTTTTTCATCTGCCTTGGCATCGTGGCATGGATCTTCCGCACGGGGTATCGGCTGAAGAACTGATGCTTTGATTACGGTGACAGTGCACTCAGGGCGTTACGGGCGGTTTCGCAGTCGCGGGTGATCTGGGCCTTCAGGGCGTCGAGGCCCGCAAACTTCATCTCGGGGCGCAGGAACTCGACGAACGAGACCACGATGGGCTGGCCATAGAGGTCGCCCGAAAAGTCGAAGACGTGGACCTC
This sequence comes from Micropepsaceae bacterium, assembly GCA_044351125.1. GTDB lineage: Bacteria > Pseudomonadota > Alphaproteobacteria > Micropepsales > Micropepsaceae > SZUA-430. The sequence continues at coordinate 10,099 of JBILGJ010000013.1, read as the reverse complement.
GAGCAGCACATCCTTCTTGTCGAAGGTGGGCCTGCGCCCGAAATTCGCGACACCCCCGTAATGACGGCCGCCCAGCTCGACCCTGACGGCATAAACGCCGAGTGCGGGTTCAAGATAGCCCTCGAGCGAGACGTTGGCGGTCGGGAAGCCGATCGTGCGGCCGCGCTGGTCGCCGCGTTCGACCCTGCCCTCGACTGTCCAGGGGTGGCCCAGCATGGCGGCCGCCACCCTGGGCCTGCCCTCGCGCAGGGCCTCGCGGATGCGGGTGGAGGAAATCTTGGCGTCGCCGCCTTCGCCCACGAGGTCAAAGGTCGTCACGGAGAAGCCGCGCTTCGCGCCGCTCGCCTCGAGAAGGGCCCTGTTGCCGGTGCGGCCCTTGCCGAAGTGGAAGTCGGCGCCCACGATCACATGCGCCACGCCGAGGTCCCTGACCAGCACGCGGTCGATGAATTCATCAGCCGGGATGGCGGCGAAGGCTGCGTCGAAGTGAAGGGCATAGAGGATGTCGACGCCATGCATTTCCAGCAGGCGGGCCTTGGCGCGGAAAGGCGTCAGGCGGAAGCGGGGTGCGTCGGGGCGAAAATATTCCTGCGGGTGCGGCTCGAAGACGAGGACGCCAAGCGGGCCGCCGAGTGCCCTCGCATGCCGGATCAGCGCCTGGTGGCCGCGATGGACGCCGTCGAAATTGCCGATGGCGACGGTCGCGCCGCGCGCCGTATCGGGCAGGTTCTCGTGGTGACGGAAGATCTGCATTCGCGTGCGCTGGCTACTTGCCGCGCGCAGGTACCATGACCAGGGCCTCGCCCTCGATCACGACAGTGTCGCCGACCTTGCAGACGGTGTTCAGCACGGCACGGCGCTTTTCAGGCATGATCTCGGTGATGGTGCAGGTGGCGGTGACCGTGTCCCCGATGCGGACGGGCGCCTTGAAGCGCAGGGTCTGGCTCATGTAGATCGTGCCGCTGCCGGGCAGCTTCGTGCCGATCACGGTCGAGATGAAGCCCGCCGACAGCATGCCGTGGGCAATGCGCCCCTTGAACATTGTCGTCTGCGCAAAGGCCTCATCGAGGTGGACGGGATTGTTGTCGCCCGACACCTCGGCAAACTTGACGATGTCGGCCTCGGTCACGGTCTTGGTGTAGCTGGCGGACTGGCCGACAGAGAGATCCTCGATGAAGTGGCCGGGGGCAATCGTCATGGTGTCTTTTTCCGTTTCAGTGCCCGCAATCTAGCGAGGGGGTCTGCGGGTCACAAGGGCCCGCAGCGGTGACCTCACCACGCGAGGCGGCGCATGGCACCGATCGACTGCAGTCCGGCTGCACCGTATACGCGCGCGATGCGCGCCGGATCAGGCGTACCGGCTTCGTCGGACAACTCGGCCTCGTGGATACCGCCGGTGATCAGCAGCGAGGCGAAGCCTGCGCGTGTCGCGCCGAGAATGTCGGTCTTCAGCCCGTCGCCGACGGCGAGCCAGCCGGCGCGATCGGGCTTTTGGCCCGTCAGCGCCTCGAGCCGCCGCTCGACGAAAGAATAGGCTGGCGCATGCGGCTTGCCGAGATAGGTCACCTTGCCGCCCCGCCGCTCGTAGTCGGCAGCGAGGGCGCCAGCGCAATAAATCAGGCTGTTGCCGCGCTGGACCTGCAGGTCGGGATTGGCGCACCAGAAGGGCAAACCCCTCTCGAGCGCCGGCGTCCAGTAGGCGCGGTAGTCGTCGGGGCCCTCCCGCGTGTCGTCGAAGGGACCCGTGCAAAGGATGGCCTGCGCGCGGTCGAGCGGGACCCGGTCGACGTCGAGACCCTCGAAGAGCGGCAGGTCGCGGTCGGGGCCGACATGATGGATCGGCAGACGGCCGCCGACGGACTCCGCTGCCAGAAGCTCGCGCGTCAGGTCGCCCGAGGTCACAAGCGTGTCGTAGCATGTTTCGGGGACACCAAGGCTGTGCAACTGGTCACGGATCGGACCGCTGGGGCGCGGCGCGTTCGACAGCAGCAGCACGTAGCCACCGCCTGCGCGAAAGGTGTTGAGGCAGTCCACGACGCCCGGAAAGGCGCTGTGTCCATTGTGGAGCACGCCCCAGATGTCGCAGACGAGAAGCTTGAAGCGGGGCGCGACCTCTCTCAGGCCGCCGAGGACGGGTACGGATGACATGATGGCCGAACGAAGTGACAGATCGGCCGGTTGGCGTCAACGCGGCGCGAGCGCCCTTGTGGCCTGTCAGGCGGCGCGGCCGCCTGGCGTGGTACCGCCTGCAACCTGGCGCGGACGGGCCAGGGGCGATCCGGCGGCGGGGCGCTGCGCGGCATCGACCGGAGGCAACCCCTGGTCCATGATGATGTCCCGGATGGGCTTGGGCTCGCCGAACAGGAAGCCCTGGCCATAGTCGACCTGGTACTCGAGGACGCCCAGCACCTCGCGCTCGTACTCGATGCGCTCGGCGATCAGGTTCAGGCCATAGCGCATGAGCCACTGCTTGAGGTCAGCGGGGTGAATGCCCACGCCGGTCTGCTGCGGGTCTCCGGTGATGATCGATGCCGGCACCTTGAGGAAGCGCACGCGGCGGGCGCGCGCAAGCTTGAAGTCGATGTCGAGATGCGTCACGCGATCGATGGAGAGCGTGAAGCCCATTTCGCCGAGCCGCGTGATGTTGGCACTTTCGACGGGGTTCAGCGTCTCGAAGGTCTCCTGCGAGATCTCGAAGATGAGAAGGCCTGCAAGCTCGCGGTTTTCCTCGAGCCATTCCATGAACTGGCCGAAGAACAGACGGTCCTGCAGTGTCTCGCGCGAGAGATTGTAGAAGATGCCGATCTCGCGGTTGCGCTGGGTCCAGGTCTTCATGGCCTGCACGCAGCGGAAGAGCAGCATGTTGTCGATCACCGACATCAGGCCCGCGGGCTCGGCAACCTTGATGTATTGCGACGGCAGGATGACCCGACCGTCCTCGGTTCTCAGGCGCGACAGCGCCTCGTAGTAACGTACGCGGCGCTGCGGCAGGCTGACGATCGGCTGAAGGTAGAGATCGACCCTGTTCTCCTCGAGCGCACGGCGCACCATCTCAAGCACCGCATCGCGCGTGTTGTTGCGACTGGCGGCCGGGCGATCGCTGCGCGCGGCATCGGACTGGTGCCCATGGGAGGGCAATGGCGTATCCCCCGGCGCCGGCTCGCGCGACTGGGCCTTGCTGGCCACGCCCTCGGCCATGCGGCGCACGAGGGCTTCGAGGACCTTGACCTCGGTCACCACGCGATCGTTGCGCGAGGAAATGCTGTCATCGACATGCTGCTTGAGTTCGAGCAGGGCGCGGCGCGTCAGCTCGGCCTCGGCGCGCATCGTCTCCTGGGACCTGCCGAGGTGGTCGATTTCGGCACCGGTGCGGCTGTTCTCGGCCAGTTGGGAAATCAGGTTTTCGCTATAGGTTGCCACGAAGGTGACGAAGCCGGCCACGAGCAATGCGCCCACGGCGTCCGTGGCGCCGATCCGGTAGAGGATCGCGGCCGTGACGATGCCAGCCACTGCGGCCACGGCAGGCACGACCAATTGGTCAAGGCGAGGCATCCGACACCCTTCGATCGCATGATTCGGGTCTCTGGCAGTGTCAGTGGCGAACGGTTTATAAGGTGTTAACCACTGGAGGCCCCCATGACCAATGCCCATTCCTTCTCGTTCACGTCCATCGATGGCGCGCCGCTGCCGCTCTCAGGCTTCAAGGGCAAGACCGTGCTGATCGTCAATACGGCGAGCGCCTGCGGATTGACGCCGCAATACAAGGGTCTCGAAGCCCTCTGGAAGAGCTATCGCGACCGGGGCCTGGTGGTGCTCGGGGTGCCCTGCAACGATTTCGGTGCGCAGGAACCCGGAACAGAGGGCGAGATCAAGGTGTTCTGCGAGACACGTTTCGGGGTCGATTTCCCGATGACGGGCAAGGAGCATGTGATTGGAGCCGGCGCGCACCCCTTCTACCAGTGGGCGGCCGCGGAGCTTGGCGAGGGCAGCACGCCGCGCTGGAACTTCCACAAATATCTCGTGGGCAAGGATGGTGCGCTTGCCGGCGTCTTCGGTTCGCGCACGGATCCGGAGGCGGCCGAGGTGAAGGCGGCGATCGAGGCGGCGCTGAAGTAAAGGGAGCAGGGTTCACGCGACGGCGCGAAGCCGCTTTTTCAAAGCGGCGGATGGCGGTCCTTCCAGGGGCGGGCCTGCTCGAGCTGGGCGGAGAGGCGCAGGAGCGTTGCCTCGTCGCCGAAGCGGGTGGTGAACATCGTGCCGATGGGCAGGCCGTCCGCGTTCCAGTGCAGGGGGATGCTGGCCGAGGGCTGGCCGGTGATGTTGTAGATGCCCGTATAGGGGATGAAGCCGAAGAGCTCGCGCAGCAGGGCCTGCGTGTCTTCGCGGTCCATGTTGAGGACGCCCAGTTTCAACGGCGGCTCGGTCGCCACGGGCTGGAGGATGACATCGTAATCCTGCATGAACGCGGCGAGCTTGCGGCCCGTCATGTGCAGCACGTTGATCGCCCGGGCATAGGCTGGCGCGTCGGTACGGCGGGCGCTTTCGATGCGATACCAGGTGGCGCGCTCGACATCGGCGGGCTCGGCCTTGCGGCCGAAGGCTTCCGCGATTTCGTCGATGGTGGCAGCGATGTTGGCGCTGATCACCACGCCCTGGGCATGCATGATCTCGGGTCCGTTCAGCGCGGGCGTGGCCTCCTCAACGATGTGGCCGAGGCCTTCGCACAGGCGTGCGGCGTCCCTGACTGCGGCGATCGCGTCCGGGTGGACGGGAATGTCGAGCGGCGGCTTGGTCGAGACGGCGATGCGCAGGCGTCCCGGCGGCAGGGCGACTTCGTCGAGCCAGGGTCGGGTGTGATGCGGGGCCGCGTAAGGGTCGCCGGGCGCGGGGCCTGCGGTCGCATCGAGGAAGGCGGCGCTGTCACGCACCGAGCGCGAAACGACATGCCCGACCGAGGCGCCACCCCAACCTTCGCCGCGCGTCGGGCCAACAGGCGTGCGCGCCCGGGTCGGCTTCAGGCCATAGAGGCCGCAGCAGGCTGCCGGAATGCGGATCGAGCCACCGCCATCGGTTGCGTGCGCCACGGGGACGATTCCGGCAGCGACCGCAGCGGCGGCGCCACCGCTCGAGCCGCCGGCGATACGGGTCAGGTCCCACGGGTTGCGCGTGGCGCCCCACATGCGCGATTCCGACGAGGGGCTGAGGCCGAGTTCGGGCGAGTGGGTCTTGCCGAACATCACGAGGCCGGCGGCCCGGCAGCGCTCGACATAGGTGCTGTCCTGCCGGGCGACGATGTTGCGGGTATAGCTGAGGCTGCCTGTCGTGATCGTGCCCTTGAGCGTGGCGCCGAGATCCTTGAGCAGGAAGGGCACGCCCGCCAGGGGCCCCGCGGGCAGGCCCTGGGCAATGGCGCGGCGCGCAAACTCCTCGTCGTCGACGGTGATGGCGTTGATCGCGGGATTGACGGCGCGAGCGCGGGCCAGGGCGGTGTCGAGGAGTTCCGTTTCCGTCATCTTGCGGGTGCGTACCAGTTGCGCCAGGTCCAGCGCGTCGCAGCGGCGGTATTCGTCAAAGGACAACATGCGGGGGCTCCATCAATCCACGGCGTGGCGGCCTGCGTTCTTATGCGATAGGCTCGCGGGGCGCCAGATCGACATCCCGCAGTGCAATACAGGAGGTTCCCGATGCGCCCTGCAGCCCTTGCTTTCCTGGTCACGGCCGTGTGTGCCGCCGCGCTCCTGTCCATCGCCGCAGGTCCTGCGCGTGCAGGCGCGGACGTGGGTGACGATCCATCGGGCAAGTCCGGCTTCCCGCGGGACGAGGCCTCGCTGCGGCATCTCGATGGCGAGCAGCTGCGCATCGTGCGGCGGGCCAGCGCGCAGTGCTGGCATGCGGGCCAGGGCGGGTTCGGTGCCGGCGGTCCGGTCGCACGCGTGTGCGTGATGAATGCAACCGAAGCCGCGCTTGCTTCCCGAAAGGACGAGATCCTCAAGGCCTACAGCGACGCCCTGCCTATGAACGTGCGCTACAACGAGAACCGTCCGGGGCTTTACTGGCAGAGACTGATCATCCGCTGATTTCGCCAATCATGGTGAGAGTGCACTGTCACCGTAATTGATACAGGAACGCCGCCGGCTCCGTGATGGAACCGGCGGCGTTTTTCGTGACCGAGGTCCGGCTGGTGTCTTACGACGTCAGCGGGATGATCTGGATCTCGACGCGGCGGTTGCGGGCGCGGCCGGGGACCGTGGCGTTCGAGGCGACCGGATACTGTTCGCCGAAGCCCTGGACGTACATGCGCTGGGGCATCACGCCGTTCTGCTGCAGGATGTAGGCAACAGAGTTCGCACGACGCTGCGACAGGTCGAGGTTGTAGCGATCGTCGCCGGTCGAGTCGGTGTGGCCGGAGACCTGGATCGTGGTCTTGTTGAACTCGTTCAGCACTTCGCCGACAGCGGCAAGCGTGCGGTAGAACTGCGGGTTCACCTGGTCACCATTGACGGGGAAGGTGATGTCGCTGGCCATCTCGAGGACGATGTTGTTGCCTTCGCGACGAACCTTCACGCCGGCGTCACGCAGACGCTCGCGCAGGCGGGCTTCCTGGTTGTCCATGTAGCCGCCGACAGCCGTGCCAACGAGCGCACCGACGCCCGCGCCGATCAGCGCGTTGCGCGCGGCCTGCTTGCCGCTGGAAGTGTTGGTCAGCGCGCCGATGGCCGCACCGCCGAGGGCGCCGAAGATCGCGCCGCGCGTTGCGTTGCTGGTCTTCTGTTCGCCCGTGTAGGGGTCCTGGGTCTGGCAACCAGCCAGCACGAGCGCCGCGGCAATGGCGACGGCGATGAATTTGCGCATGTCTTTTGTCCCTCTTCTGGAATGATGTGCTCCGACCCTTGAACGTGGCCGAGGTCGAGGCGGTTCATAAGCCGAATGCGGCCTTTCGTGCAAGGATATGGATCGGTTCCTGCACGGCAAAGCCTGCCTGTCTGCGCATCCTACCACCTTGACGTGCAGGGAACTTGACGATCGTCACACCAGGTTTGCATATGCGCGACAGGCTTCTTCCAGTTGAACCACGGGACGGACGGACATGGAACTCTTTGACTTGAGCGGCAAGGTTGCGGTGATCACGGGATCGACCAAGGGCATCGGCGAGGCGATCGCCCACCGGTTTGCCGAGCATGGCGCGCGGGTCGTGATCTCAAGCCGCAAGGCGGACGCGTGCGCGCGCGTGGCCGGGGAAATCAACCAAAAATGGGGCAAAGGGCGGGAAGTTGCCCATCCCATCCCCTGCAACATCAACCTGCGGGAACAACTTGAAAGCCTGGTCGCGCAGACGCGGGCCAAGTGGGGACAAATCGACGTGCTGGTCTGCAATGCGGCGGTAAACCCCGTGTTCGGGTCCATGTCGCAGATCCCGGACGAGGCCTTCGACAAGATCATGGGGGCGAATGTCAGGTCCAACCATCAGTTGTGCAACATGATCATACCCGAAATGGTTGCGCGCAAGGATGGCAGCATCATCATCGTCTCCTCGATCGGCGGCCTCAGAGGGTCGCCGGTGCTCGGCGCCTATTGCATCTCGAAGGCGGCCGACTTCCAGCTTGCGCGCAACATCGCGGTCGAGTTCGGCGTTCACAACGTGCGGGCCAACTGCATCGCGCCCGGGCTCGTGAAGACAGACTTTGCAAAGGCACTCTGGGACAATCCGGAGATCCTCGAGCGGTCCACGTCAACATCGCCGCTCAAGCGGATCGGCGAGCCTGACGAGATCGCCGGGGCGGCTGTGTTCCTTGCCTCGAAGGCGGCGGCGTTCATGACGGGACAGGCCATCGTGATTGACGGGGGCGTCACCATCTAGGATTCCCGAAGGACATATCGTTAATGTGGTTTGTTCATTCCCCATTCATTAAAGACAGGGCTCCATGAAGCGGGATCTGACGGCATCGAAGAGGGGTGACATGACTGCGAACGGGGACACCCGGCGGGCGGAGGCTACGCTTGCCGGCAGCCGGCTGCTTGAGGGGCTCGACACAACCGCGATTGCAAGGCTGGAGGCTCAGTGCACATGGCGCAATGTGCGCGAGGCCGAGAATGTGGTCACACGCGACTCTGAATCGCGCGACGTGTTCTTTGTCGTGAATGGCCGATGCCGGATCGTGAACTATTCGCCGTCGGGCCGCGAGATCGCCTATGCGATTGCGGGCCCCGGGGACTTCTTCGGCGAGATGGCGGCGATCGACGGGCTGCCGCGCTCGGCCACTGTGGTGGCGCTGGAGGACTGCACGCTGGCCACGATCACGCCGCAGGCCTTCCGGGAGCTGATCGAGCAATATCCGCGCATCAGTTTCGTGCTGCTCGAGAAGCTGGTGCGCATCGTGCGCACGAGCGACGACCGGATCATGGACCTGGCCACGCTCTCGGCCTACCAGCGGGTCTATGCGGAACTGCTCAAGCTCATGAAGCCTGATCCGGTGCGGCCGAGTTCGTGGCTGATTTATCCGCTGCCGACGCAGGCGCAGATCGCGGCGACGGCTTCGACCACGCGCGAGACGGTTGCGCGCGTGCTTTCGCAGCTGGCGCAGGACGGGATCGCGGAGCGCAAGTCGAAGACGCTCTATATCCGCCAGGTCGACCGGCTGCGGCAGTTGTGCGACAAGGTTCCGGCTGTCATCGTGAAGACAGGCGGTTGAACGCAGCCTAAGGCTCAGGCGCGGGACGGTGGCTCCCAGGCCTCAAGCACACTGCGCGCCAGCGCCTGATGGAATGCTTCGAGCTTTTCGACGGGCTGGGTTGTTCCCTCGACAAAGACGGCGATGGCTATGCGGCTGCCGCTGCGCGCGGTGGCAACGCCGCTGTCGTTGAAGACAGCCGTGAACCCGTCGGTTGATGGTGTCTGGCCGCTGCGATGGGCAAGCGTCCAGCCCTTTGTCATTCCCGCGCTGAGACGGTCGAGGCCGGTCCTGGAACGCCGCAGCAGGTCGAGCACGAAGGCGGCGTTGCGGCGCTGGAGCAGGCGGCCCTGCTCGAGGCGCGCATAGAGCGATGCAATGGCGCGCGGGCTTGCGGTGTCGCGCGGGTCCTGCAAATAGCGCAACTGGGCGCGGCGGCGTGTGTCCTGATCGAGGGATGCGATGGCCGCCTTGAAGCGGGCCTGGTCGGCGAGTGCCTGGTCGGGCTTCAGGCCAAAGACGGCCGGCTGCAGTTCGTGCTCGTAGCGGTCGATGCGCAGGCCCTCGGCGGCATCAAGGCGCGAGAGCGCCTTGCGGATCCCGGCGGGACCACCGGCGAGGCGCATCAGGGCGTCGGTGGCCGTGGTGTCACCGTTGAGGAGCATGTGCTCGATCAATTGGCGGGCGGTGAACTTCACAGGTCTCGCCTTGAGGCGCGCGGCCAGCGGCGAGCGCCCGGGCGCGATGTCCCGGCTTGAAAGCGTGAGCACACGCTCGAGGCTGATGGCGCCCTGTTCGGCCATGTGCAGCAGGGCAATCGCCACGGGCAGGGTGTTGACGCCCTGCATCGCGAACATTTCATCGCCATTCACGAGGGCCGTGCGACCGGCGTCGATATCTACCACGGCGATGCCGACCTTGGTGCCTTCGAGGCCCCTGGCCAGCGCGACCAGACGCGCCTCTAGCGTGCGATCAGGGGCGCCGAGGGCCGCGATGTCCTGCGGGGGCACGGCCGTCGATGCCTTGGCTGTCGCGGGCAGGAGCGCCGGGACGACGGCCATGGCGAGGCCTGCCGCGAGCAGTCGGCGTCGGGAGAAGGTCGTCGTCATCGGTGTCCTGTCCTCATGGCCCGGCAGAGGTAATGCATGCCGGGCCCAAAGATCAGTGACGGATGAACGCTTTCTGTGGATCACCCCGACAGGGCGCGGTCCGGCGGCGTGAATGGGCGATTCTGCGCTTCTGCGACCGCCTGGTAGGTCAAAGCGCCGCGGTGGATGTTGAGGCCCGCGAGCAAATGAGGGTTATCGCGGCAGGCGCGGGCGTAGCCTTTTCCGGCCAGTGCCAGGGTGAAGGGCAGCGTCGCGTTGTTGAGGGCAAAGGTCGATGTCCGGGCCACGGCACCAGGCATGTTGGCCACGCAGTAGTGGACC
>JBILGJ010000204.1:0-5700 GCA_044351125.1 Micropepsaceae bacterium | reverse complement strand
GCCGTAGAAACTCCAGAAGCAGCGCCGCGAACACGACCCAGAACACCAGCACCACGAGAAGCCCGACGGGATCGCCCACGCTGTCGACACCATCTGACAGCCGCCGCAGCATGTTGCTGTCACCGCCAGCGAACATGTCCCACGAGAATGCGCCGAGCACGAGCAAGGCCATCGCCCAGAAAAACCACTGCATGGCGCGGATGATCTTCAACTGATTGCCGCTCATCCCAATCCCCTCACTGCGAAGCAGTCCACATGCAACGTCGTGGCGACATGATGGACAGCAACGCCCCGCCAATCAAGCAGGGTCGCAAAGAGAGCCTCCCGTCTGGAGGGATGCCTGTCACCCCTCAAGAGCCTCCGTGGATAAGGGCACCGGTGGGTGGCGCAGCAAACCCACCCGATCATGCTTTCTGGCAAGGCGCATCCACCGTGCATCGTCCATGATCGCTCAGGACCTCGATGATGCGGCATCGCTCTGCGCTTCCCGCGGCGCAGGCGGCGACCATGCGCTTGAGTTCCCGCTCCAGCGCGCGCAGATGCTTAAGCCGTTCCTGGACAGTCCGCAGGTTCGCCGCTGCAATGGTGTCAGCCTTCCCGCAGGGGCGCAGGGGATGTTCGGAAAGCTCGAGCAGGTCGCGGATCTGATCAAGCTCGAAGCCAAGCTGGCGGGCATGGCGTATGAACGAAAGCCGCCGCACATGGCGATCACCATAAAGGCGCCGACCGTTCTCGCTGCGCGGCGGGGCGGGCAGCAATCCCTCGGCCTCGTAGAAACGGATGGTCGGTATCTTCAGTCCGGTCTGCCTGGACACGGCACCGATCGTCAACATTTGGCTTGATCCTCTAGTAACTAGAGGATGTATCACGCGCAGAGCTGATTGAACAGAAGGACACGGCGCGCATGACAAATCTCCCTCTTTGGTTTCCAGTCGCCAGCCTGCTGCTGGTGGTCGCCGCCTCCATCCTCAGAGGTTTGCTTCTGCAAGCCAGCGGCGTTCCCTCTTATGGCTTTGGACACAACCGCCCCATTCAATCTGTGGCCGAACGCTTCTGGTCGATCGCGGTGGCACTGCTGGCGGTGGCGGCGCTGACCGCGTGGTTGGCGCCGCAACTCGAGATCCACCTCGGACGTCCCGCGTGGAGCGACACGCCATCGCTGCGCTGGATTGCGGCTGGCCTGATGACCGTGTGCACCGCGCTGATCATCGCCGCGCAGGCCACGATGGGCGCATCATGGCGTGTCGGCGTGCCCGCCGAGGGCCCCGGCGCACTGGTCACGGGCGGCCTGTTTGCCATCTCGCGCAACCCGGTCTTCGTCGGCATGTTCGGTCTCGCCCTGGGAATGTTCCTCTGGAGCCCGACCATGCTCACGGCCGCAGTCCTGCCACTCGCAGCATCCATGATGGCCGTGCAGGTACGGATCGAGGAAGATGCGCTCTCCGCGAGGCACGGGGATGACTACGCCGCCTATCAAAAAAGCACGCCGCGCTGGCTCTGACCGATTGGACAAGGCGCGCCACACCCAGCCGCGAAGCCAGTTGGAGCCCGGCAATGAGGGCCGGAGGATGCTTCCATGGGGGCAGGTGGCGGACAGAGAGAGATTCGAACTCTCGATACCCTTTCAGGTATACACGCGTTCCAGGCGTGCGCCTTAAACCACTCGGCCATCTGTCCTTGTGACGCCATGCACGGCAGTCAGGAGGCCGGACTATAGTGCGCGGGAATCTGGTAGCAAGGTGAAAGTGCAGCCTGAAAGTCGCAGATTTCGGCGCTTGGGGCGCCTTTCGAGCCGCGGCGTAAACCTTGAGCGCGACCCCGGCCCTGCAGTAGGATCAGGTCCGTGCGTGGGGGCGCGTGAACGATGGCTTTCTTCCGGTTTCTTGCCTTGATCCTGATCGTGCTCGGGCTGATGCTGCTCGGCGCCGACGTCGTATCCATGCTCGAAAGCGGGCAGGAGCCAGTCCTGCGCTCGCTCGAGGCTGTCTGGGGCATGTTCACCGCGACGGGCGTCGAGAGCTTCAAGGTCTGGCTGGCCGAACTCGTGCCCGCGGCCGTGATGGACGTGTTCAACGCCATGCTGGGTCTGCCGGCCTTTGCCGTTTGCGGCGTGGTGGGCATCCTTCTGGCCGTCCTCTTCCGCGAGCGCGACGAGTTCGCCTAGACGTTGAGTTCCTTGCGCGTGCGATCGTCAAGCCGCCCGGTCTGCGGCAGGTCTTCGTCCGTCTGGAACGCCCAGAGCGCCGTGCGCAGCAGCTGGTTGTAGATCCCGTCGATCACGCCCTCGTAATAGCCAAGCGTGTGCAGTTTCTTCTGCGCCGCAAGCACGGCGGGGTTTGACAGGCTCTCGGCTTCCTCCGCCGGTTTGGTCGGCGTCACAGGCTTGGGCCGCGGTGTCGGCACGGGCTGCGGGGTCACGGCAGGCGTCGCCGGCGTCGTCCCGCCAGGCTTGAGCAGCCTCTGCACCTTGTCCAGCCAGTTCAGCCGGTCGGGCAGGCCGATCGTGCCGCCATTGATCTTGCGCGTCACTTCGGTGAAGTCGCCGGCATCACAGCTCGGATTGATCCGCTTCCAGTTCCAGTACGCGCACGCAATCCGCACCGCATGCTCAGGCTTGCTGGCAAGCTCGGGGTTGCTTTCCAGGTCAAGCCCCGCGATCCGTCCGATATCGCGATAGGTCTCGCGCCCCGTAAGCTGGATATAGCCGCGCCCGCGAAAGCGATAGCCATCGCCCGGGTTGACGTTGCCCATCCGCCCGCCATAGACGAAGTTCGCGATCTTCTCGGGATTGCGTTCGTATTTCTTCGCAAACTCCAGCGTTGGAAAGCGGCTCGGCCACGTCTTCATGAGGCCGGTCGCAGAGTAGTTGAGGTTCTCCTCCTTGTGGGTCAGCCCCTCCGACTCGTGGCCGAGCTGGGCAAGGAAATAGTGCAGGCGGTTCATGCCCTGCATGATCCCCGCATCGCGCAGCGCCTGCTCGCCATAGGTCAGGAACGCATCGACCTCGTCGTCCATGGCCCTGGGAAAGATCGACTTGAGAAGCGCCTTGGTCAGCATGGATGTTCTCTCTGCGGTGAGACGAATCAGTGAGCCCCCGATTGTAACCCACCCCGATCCCGCCCCGCCGGAAAGCCGGTCCGAAGCCCGGGAGAAAATCCCTGAGTGAGACAAACACTGTCTCATTCTGCCATTTTTTCTCTTTCCCCCATTTTTCCGGCCCGCGCCAACCGCTAGACCGTGTGCGGACCAATAAAGAACATAATGCGAACATTCACGCCGCGCAAGGGGTTCAGGGTGCGACAGAGTGGAGGGGCGGGGCGCCGGCGCCACCAACCCCCGAACCCAAGAAACTCCCTCGTCATCCCGGGCGAGGCGAAGCCGAGACACGGGACTCCGCGCTCTCTGGATGCCCTGAAAAGATAGCCGCCCCCAATTCTCGCCGAGACAGTGGCAGTGATCGAACTACGCGGCCGCTGTTGGCCAGTGCCGCCGGACCTTTTCAAGGTCATGCGCAGTCTGCAGGTTCATCCAGAATTCAGCGGAGACGCCGAAGCGACGGGACAAGCGCAGCGCCGTGTCGGCGGTGATCGCCCGTTCGCCATGCAGGATCTCGGTAATGCGGTTGGCAGGCACATCAATGTCGCGCGCCAGTGCGCGCGCAGATATGGCCATCGGCACCATGAACTCTTCGCGCAGGACCTCTCCCGGCGTTACGAACGGCAGCTTCTGCCTGGTAGACCCGGCCGAAAGGTCGATTTTGCCCGCGTCGAGATCTTCGCGGCTGATCAACTTGCTCTTCTTGGCCATGCCCCGTCTCCTCAATGATAGTCGACGATCTCGACACCGTGTGCGGCTCCACCCTGCCAGACGAAGCAGAGCCGCCATTGATCGTTAATCCGGATGCTGTGCTGTCCAATCCGGTCCCCTTTAAGGGCCTCCAAGTGATTACTTGGCGGCACGCGCAGATCATCGAGCCGGATCGCGGAGTCCAGGATTCTCAACTTCCGGCGTGCCACGGTCAGGATGTCCGACGGAAAACCCTTCGGGACCTGACCGGTGAAAACGAGCGCCGTGCGTTTGCATCCGAAGCTTTTGATCACCGGTGTTACGTACCGCATAACGGGCGGTATGTCAAGCATAACACCCGGGAGGAGCCAAATGGCAAGCAAGCGCGAGGCAGTGTTGCTAGCTCCGCTTGCCTTGCTGCAAACCGTGCCGTTGGACAAAGTCCAGCGAAACCGTCTGAGACCAGAGCGCATCCCGCCTGAGGGCTTTGTGAAAAATTGGGTTCAGACTGACCCAAATTCTTCAAACACCGCCATAGCCGCGCCACGACACCCTCTTGCATGAATACTTGCCAGGACGGTGGTGCATCATTTCAGGGCCAGACACGAGCGAGAAATTGTAACAGGATGTAACAGGCGCTGGGCGTCCGTGAAGTATAATGTCACCGGAAATAGGTCTGACCCAAATTCCCCCGGGAGCGCGGGCTTCCAGCCCGCCCTTTTTCCTCAAACATTGCAGGAAAGGCGGGCTGGAAGCCCGCGCTCCCAGGATGCCCCAAAAAAATAGCCTCCCGCAATTCTTCCAATGAATACGAAAAGCCGTCATCCCGGGCGAGGCGAAGCCGAGACCCGGGACCACGCTCGTGGCCGTTCATCTGGAAGGTGTAGGACGCAAATGTCTCATCCCACGGCAATTCGAACGGGCTTTCCGATGCGGCACAGCATTTCGATAAGCGTGTCGATGGTGAACTTCGATGTTTTCCTGTTCATCACGTCGGAGACGCGCGGTCGCGAAACCATCAGGATCTCGGCCGCGTCGGCCTGCTTGAGCTGACGCTCAACGATCCAGGATGAAAGCTCGTCCATCAGTTGGCGTTTCAGCTTTTGCGTTTCATGGATCTCCCTGCGCGACAGAGCCTGGAGCCTCCGCGCCTCGGCGGGAGGGAACCCCAGTTCGATGAAGATGTTTGCACCGGGCTTCGTCACACGGCGAACGGTAGTATCGACCTTCATCTCTCGTCCTTTCTCGCTCTTGCCACCGCGCGGTACCGCGCCTCTGCGATGGTGATGTCAGACCGGCTGGTGGCCTGGGTCTTTTTCTGGAAGCAGTGCAGCACGTATACCGCTTCATGAAAGCTTGCGATGTACATCACCCGATAGGCGCCAGACGCATCCCTGATACGAATTTCCCTTGTGCCGGGCCCGACGTCGTTGAATGGCTTCCAGTCAGCCGGATCAAGCCCCGCTTGAATTCGGCCCAGCTGAAACCCGACATCGCGGCGCGCGTCATCGGGAAAGCCCATAAGGTCATCGTAGGCCGATCCAACCCAGCGAACTTCCTTCCGGTCAGGCATGCGTGTACAAGTATTTATACAATTCCAGGGGCCTCATGTCAACAGCGCGTGATCACCCTCGGCACGGAAGATCACCGCCCGGTCACCGCCGCGCAGGTGGTGCATCTTTTCAGGGCCAGACGCGAGCAAGAATTTGTAACAGGATGTAACAAGCACCTGAAGTGGCTGCAGCATCATGTCACCGGTAGGCGTCTGACCCCATTATTGAGTGCAAAGCGTATTGCAAGAAAGCGGTAGTGCCATGGGCGCCTATCCTAGGGTCGAGGCCACGATACGTCAGTTGGTGGATTGGCTTGTGGTTGCTGACTATAGGGCAGTTGAAGTGTTCACAGGTGGAGAGC
>JBILGJ010000203.1:0-5709 GCA_044351125.1 Micropepsaceae bacterium | reverse complement strand
CAGTGCCTCCCGCATTCTCAGCAAGGTTTACGCCAGCCTCGGGATGGACGACGAAATGTCGGACGTCGAGCCGAGCAGGAACGGTATCTTCTTCGGCGTGCACAGCAACGTCGGGCCTGACTCCGGTCTGATCCCGGTTGCAAGTGGCTTCTCGTCGCCGCTCCTGTTCGATCGCGGCACGGAAGATTCGATCACGGCAAATGGCTACTACGTCTACCAGACGAACTTCTCGCTCGGCACGTATGTCGGCGGCGGGTTCGGCCGTTTCAACCTGGTGGACAACGCACTGCTCAACCCGTCGGGCCCGCGTGGGACCTATGGCGTGCAGGGCATGGCCGGCCTGACATTCGCGTTCTCGCCGTCGATGGTTCTCGGGCTTGAGTATCGCTACTCCGAGACCATGCCCAACAGCGCAGCCGTCCCCACGACGGCGCCGAACGCCCAGCAGGACGAAAGCGTCACGCTGCGCTTCGACTTCCTGTTGAACTGACAACTCCAACCGAAAACAATCCGGTGACACGGCGCATCTTGCGGCACGCAGGGCTTTTGCTGCATGGCACCACGCCCTCGCCGATGTCGCTCGCCCTCGCCTATGCGATCGGCCTCGTTGCTGCCGTGCTCGCCTGGCAGACGGGGCCCGGTGGCATCGCCGGCGCAGCACTTGCGCTTCTGGCACTCGACTGGGCAGCCGGCATCATCGCCAATGCGACACGGTCAACCCGGGCCTTTCATGCCGGCAAGCCCCTCTGGTGGGCCCTGGCCTTCGTGGCGCTGCACGTAGCCGAAATCCCCCTGCTGTGGTGGCTGGCACAGGATACGACGCTGCCCTCATGGATGCTGCTGATGCTCGCGATGAAGCTCGCCGTCTTCATCATAGGTCAGGCAGAACTGCGCGCGCGCCAACCCTGACGGGCAAGGCGCGCACCACCGCCTCACTCCACCCGGCCGACCTCGACCGCATCCTTGTCGGCAAGCGGCAGCGTCACCAGCATGCCATCACGCGATACGCGCCAGTCGCCCTTGCGCGCCTCTGCCATGCCACGCGTGAAGATCCGCTCGGCCACATCGTTCACGATAGGTGGCGAAAAATGGTACAGCATCAGCAGTTTCACGTTGGCTGCATTGGCGATCTCGGCCGCATCGACGGGCGACGCGTGATAGTTCATGATATCGGACATGATCTTGGGAAGCCGCTCGACCTTCTTGTTCTCTGCGATGACCCCGAGGGCCTCCACCATGTGCTGGGCCTGCGCCTCGTGGAACAGCACGTCAGCGTCCTTGGCAATCGTCGCGATCGGCAGATGCTTTGCGGTATCGCCACTGATGACGATCGAGCGACCCTTGTAATCGAAGCGATAGCCATAGGACGGCTCGACCGGCGTGTGGTCGACTTCAAATGCCGTGATCTTCAGCCCGCCTTCATCCAGCACGACCGCAGAGCGGCTCTTCGTGCCCTCCGCAACCTCGCCCGGCATGGCAATGGGCTTGGCGACCATCGTCCAGATGGCCGGATCGGCAATCGCGGCCCCATGGTGGGCCGTGCGATAGGTCTGGTCCAGGGCATAGGCCTCCGAGAAACCGGCGACCACGCGCTCAACGCCCGGAGGGCCATAGACATCGAGCGGCTTTTCGCGCCCCAGGATCCAGCTGTTCATATTGAACTCGCCCAGATCGCCAATATGGTCCGAGTGGAAATGCGTATAGAGAATGCCCCCGATCTTCTGCACCGGAATGCGCCAGAGCTGAACGTTTCCATAGGACTGCGGCCCGGTATCGACGAAGTAGATCTTGCCACCGGCGATCACGGCGATGCAGGCCTTGGCCCGGTTCGCGTCGGGCATCGGCGAACCCGACCCGCAGACAAAGGCCCTCAACGCGTCGTCCGCAAACAGGTCCGTGCGGGTCTCTCCGACCATGCGCGAGGCAACGCGCTCGAAGATGGCGTCCTGCACCTGCGGTACCTGCGTTACGGCAAGCCACGCGGCCGCAGCCAACGCCGCCAGCACGCCGACGATCCAGAGCACGATCTTCATATGGCAGCCTCTCGAAAAATGACACTCCAAGTGTCATTACATTGAAACACGGCCGCGAACAAGGGCGCGGAATCCGCCTAACCGAAAAACGCCTCATAGGCCGCAGGCTTGAACCCCGCCATCACCCGCGCGCCCGACACAGCGATCGGTCGCTTGATCATCGACGGCTGCTCCAGCATCAGGCCGATGGCCATCTGCGCATCAAGCCCTTGTTTCGCCTGATCCGGCAGCGCCCGAAACGTGGTGCCTGCCCGGTTGAGCACCGCCTCCCAGCCCAGGACGGAACACCAGCGCTCGAGCAGCGCGCGGCTTGGCGCCTCGAGCTTGTAATCGTGGAACACATGCGCGATCCCCTGCCCCTCCAGCCAGGCCCTCGCCTTCTTCACCGTGTCACAATTCTTGATCCCATAAAGGTCGATCTGGTCTGTCATCGCGCAACTCCGGCGTGTGATGCGGCAGGGCCGCAGTTCGTCCCGCTCATATTGACGACAGGCGGCGCTCCGATCAACGTGAGGCGCCTGCGCTCCGGAGAGACCTCATGCCACGTCGCCTTGCACTGATCCTCGCCTGCCTTGCAATGACGGTCATGTCTGCACGCGCAGAGACCGCGCAGGCATTGTTCGAGCGCGGCATGCAGCACGGCAACGCCGGTGACTTCGCAGCAGCCCTGCCGCTCATCCGCTCAGCCGCCGATGCTGGCCACGCCGACGCCCAGTACACCCTCGGAACCATGTACGCCTTTGGCGACGGCGTACCCCTGTCCAAGACCGACGCCAGGCACTGGTTCGAGCGGGCGGGCGCGCAGAACCATCCACGCGCGCTCTTCAATCTGGGCCTCTACCACGAACGCGGCATCGGCGTGCCAAAGGATATGGTACGCGCCCTCACATGGTATCGCCGCGGCGCAGCCGCCGGCGACGCGCAGGCCGCCTACAACGCAGGCCACATGATGCTCACCGGCGACGGCGTTCCACGCGACCCGACCGAAGGCCTGCACCTGCTCCAGCAATCGGCATCCGCCGGAACAGCCGAAGCCCAGGCCTCGCTCGGCTTCATCTTCGAAACGGGCTATGGCACCCGCAAGGATGCAGCACGCGCGCTCGACTATTACGCGCAAGCCGAGAAGAACAATCTCGGCGGCGCAGGTGAACGTCGCCTGACCCTTGCATCGACCGTACTTGAAGAAGGCATTGCCCTCGAACACGACCGACGCGGGCCCGAGGCCCTGCGCCTGCAGGATCTCGCCTGCACCTATGGCCAGCATTATGCCTGCTTCAACGCAGCACGCTTGCGCCACAAGGGCGACATCGTTCCGCGCGACGTGCGGGGCGCCCTCAAGGGGTTCCAGTCGGCCTGCGACCGCGGGATGGAAGCCGCATGCCACTACGCAGCCGACGCCGTCCTCTCGGGTGCCAGCACGGCGCCAGCCGACACCGGGCGCACGGCCGCTTATGTCCAGAAGCTCTGCAATCAGGGAAATGCAAAGGCCTGCCATAACCAGGCCGTGATCCGCATGAACCCCGCGTTTGGCACGCCAGATCCGGATGCAGCCATGAAGCTGCTGGCGCAGAATTGCTTCAACCGCAACTTCAATCCGTCGTGTCAGCCCTATTACGACATGTACAACGCCACCCTGCCCCAGTCCTCCGGCAGCAGCGCGTCTGGCAGCATGTCCGTGGTCGAGGAAGGGATCCTCGGGATCCTCTCGATTGCCGTCGATGGCCTGTCGGCCCTCAGCGCGACCGGGAGATCCTCCGCAGGCAGCTACGGCGGCTACTCATCGTTCTCGCCCCCGGCAACAACCATCAGCAGCGGCTACTCACCGGCGGACCGTGCCAACTTCTCGAACTTCATGGACTCGATCCGACAGCCCACCGTGAAGTGCCGCGTAGGGAACCCTTACTGCTGATGGCGCTCCGTACCCGGACCGTGTGACCGTCGTCAGCGCTTCTTCCAGGCCCGATAAAGCACGCTCGCGTTCCAGATCGGCGCACAGAAGGCAACCGCAACAACGCCGGACTGCCCACCCACACCCCCAAGCCAAAAGGCGATCGTCGAGAGGGCCACCGGCACGAAGGTGCACAGACAAAAGAACACAAACACCGGTACCCTCGGATAGAGGTAACGCCAGAAAGCGTTCGACTCTTCGGCACTGCCGTCACGCAGCCCCAGATGCGTCGTCAGCGCATCAAGAAAGCCCGCCATCAGGGCCGCAAATCCCAAATACCACTCCATGGTCAAACCATATTTGATCCCGCGGCCACCGCGAAATCACAGAATCGCTAGCGGGAACCCGGTCAAAGAACCGGGTTCCGCATGCCGGAAGCATTGCGCACGGACACCAATGCCCTAGAGCCCGCCAAAAGCCGCGCGGTAGAACGCCCAGTGCCGATCGCCCAGCGCATTGACCGTTGCCATGGGATCGTGCCCAACCCCCTCGAGAACGATCCACTCGTGGGGAATACCCAGAGCCTTCAGGTGCTCATGGAACGCCAGATTGTTGTCAAACGTCTCGTCACGGCTGCCAATCACCATGCGCACGCGCATGGTCTGCGCAATGACACGCGCATTCTGCGCCGCCAGCGTCCGTGGACTGACCTGCAGGAAAAATGCGGGATCCCCGCCATAGGTCGCATTCAGCACATCCGTCGCCCGCTGCTTCGCCGCGCGCGGCGCATTGTCTTCAAGATCGACCTGGAGTGGTCCCGCCCCCATCAGCGACGCCGTGGCGAAGATCTCCGGGAACTTGAAGCCGAGGCGCGCCGCGCCATAGCCGCCCATGCTGTACCCGTCGAGCAGGCGCCCCTGCCGGCTGGCGATCGTGCGATACGTGGCGTCGACATGCGGCACGAGCTCGCGCACAATCATGGTCTCGAGCGGTGCCGAGCCATCCTTCCAATCGACATACATCCCGTTCTTCAGGCCATTCACAAACACAACGATGAAGGGCTGCACCTTGCCCGCAGCAATTGCGGCATCAACATGTTGCGACAGTTTTCGGATACCGGCCACGCCGCCGCCCGATCCATGCAGCCAGTAGACGACAGGAAAACGCCGCTGTGCATCCTGCGCATATTGCGCCGGCAGGTAGATGTGATAGCTGACGCGCACGCCGCCAGCCCGGCTTTCGAAGAAGGCCTGCGTGACACGCGGTGCTGAAACGGCAGGTGTCACCCATTCAAGCTGGAGATTGGTTGCCGCATGAACGGCCAGGCTCGAGATAAACACGCCAACAGCGAATAAAAGGGACAGGATGATTGAGTTCACGGTCTTCACAGCACACCTCCAAGCCAACGATCAACAATAGCCGTTCCGGAATAGGACGGATCACCAAGCTCGACGTTGATTTCCCTGTGGCCCGACCGGCCCTCTCCCGGCAGGCCATGGACTTCCGCACGCGTACCGCCCTGCTGCAGCGCATCAGCCAGCGCGCGTGACTGCTCCGCTGAATCCGGGCGCTGAACATGCAGGACAAGGAATGCACGCGCATTTGGAGACGCCGCATGAGAAATCGGCGACAACGCACGCTGCTGGGCGGGATCCTGCCCAAAGGCCATCCTGTAGGTTCGTTGCATCAGAGGACCCGCAACAGCCATCTGCCGCGGAACATCATATCCCGCGCCATCGAGCAGGATGACGCCCGCGATATCAGAGACCTGCAGCCCGACCTGCTGGA
>JBILGJ010000202.1:0-5714 GCA_044351125.1 Micropepsaceae bacterium | reverse complement strand
CGTGGGCCATGACTTGGTCTCTTATCCCTTATCCGCCGGGGCCGAAGCCTTGGGCTCTGCACCGATGATGACCTTGGTGTCCGACAGGAACTGATAAGGCGGCACCTGAAGGTTGCGTGGGGCGGGGCCCTTACGGATGCGCCCCGAGGTGTCGTAGTGCGACCCGTGGCAGGGGCAGAGCCAGCCGCCATACTCGCCCTTGAACAGGTTCGACGGAATGCAACCAAGATGGGTGCAAGTGGCCACAAGGATCAGCCACTCCGGCTTTTGAACACGATCCTGGTCCGTCTGCGGATCCTTCAGGTCGGCAAGCGAGGTCTCCTCGGCCGATTTGATCTCTTCCGGCGTACGCCTGCGGATGAAAACAGGCTTTTTTTGCCACTCGGTCGTGACGATCTGGCCAGGTTGGACAGCAGAGAGGTCGAATTCGACCTCCCTGAGCGCCAGCATGTCGGCCGCGGGGTTCATCTGGTCGATGAATGGCCAAAGGACGATCGCGCCACCGACGGCAGCCGCCGTCTGTGAGGCGACCAAAAGGAAATCACGCCGTGTAACGTTGGCGTTGTCTGGTGCGTGCGCCAAGGTATTCAGCCCCTCTTAAGGCGGGAAAACGTTGATTTGTTTATGGGTTGGGCCACCGCAACGACGAATCGCGAAGGACACCATCAAGGCCTTGAAAACGCCCCGAAAATAGAGAGTCGCTCCGGGGCGGTCTTGCGTCACGATGCCGCATAAATGGCGGATTTCTATAACGCGACATGGTCATTCACATCTGAGATTGGTTTTCCTCAGGGAGGGTTGATCCTGGTCAATGCGAATAGCGCTCTACCAACCTGATATTGCAGTCAACACGGGAACAATCATCCGCCTCGGAGCCTGCATGGCTGTAGCCGTCGACATCATCGAGCCGTGCGGCTTCCCCTACGGTGACAGCGCCATGCGCAGGGCCGGCATGGACTACATCCCCAAGGCATTGGTTGCGCGCCACGCTTCCTGGCAGGCCTTCAGGAACACACTGCGGGGCCGTCTCATTCTGGCAACCACGAAGGCCGACACCCCCTACACCGGCTTCGCCTTCAGTCCGGATGACACGCTTCTCATGGGACAGGAAACCGCAGGCGTGCCGGAAGAGGTTCACGCGGCCGCGGATGGAGCCGTCCTGATACCGATGGAGCCATCGACGCGCTCGCTCAACGTGGCACTTGCCACCGGCATGATCCTCGGCGAGATGCTGCGGCAGACCCGATGGAACAACGGCGAAGGGAGAACAACCTCATGAACATGGACATCATGACCGACCGCAAGCACAGGGCGGCGAGGTGGTTCGAGGAACTCCGCGACCGCATATGTGCAGCCTTCGAGAAACTCGAGGATGACCTGAGCGGACAGTTGTCGGATCGGCCCGCAGGCCGTTTCGAACGCAAGGCGTGGTCGCGGGCTGCCGATGGAGAAAAAGACGCAGGCGGTGGCACCATGTCGATCATGCGCGGCCGGGTTTTCGAGAAGGTCGGCGTGAACATCTCGACCGTATACGGAACATTCTCGAAGGAATTCGCGCAGAACATTCCCGGCGCCAGCGAGGATCCACGCTTCTGGGCATCGGGTATCTCGCTGGTGGCCCACATGCAGAACCCGCACGTGCCGGCCGTCCACATGAACACGCGCCAAATCATCACGACAAAGGCGTGGTTTGGTGGCGGCGCCGACCTGACGCCGATGAAGCGCGACGAGCAGGATACACAGGACTTTCATGCAGCCCTTCGCGCGGCGTGCGACCGCCACGACCCGTCCTACTACAGGGACTTCAAGTCGTGGTGCGACGAGTATTTCTTCCTCCCCCACCGCAACGAACCGCGCGGGGTGGGCGGCATCTTCTACGACAACCTGGACACAGGCGATTGGGAAGCCGATTTCTCGTTCACACGCGACGTGGGCCTCGCATTTCTTGGCATCTATCCTGAACTCGTGCGCCGGCACATGGACCGCCCATGGACCCACGAGGACCGCGAGCACCAGCTTGTGCGACGGGGCCGCTACGTGGAATTCAACCTCCTCCACGATCGCGGGACCCAGTTCGGGCTGAAGACGGGTGGAAATGTCGAGGCGATCCTGATGTCCATGCCGCCGGAAGTCCGTTGGCCTTGATTGACAGGCGCCAAGCCATTATCGCTAGGCCCATCCCGCGCACGTCCGAAAGGCTGATCATGTCGAAACGCTTGGCCCTTGTATTTGCCCTGCTGGCCGTTTTCGCCGTTTCACCCGCACGCGCGGAAACCGGCAAGCCCGTCGCCACGCCCTCGATCGATACGTATTTTGGGGATTGGCAGGGCACGGCAACGGCAACCAGCGAAACCGACGAGGACTTCCCGACATCGAAGCGGGACATCGCCGTGACCATCGCGCGCTCGGACATTGGCGGGTTTCTGCTGAGCTGGTCCACGCTGCAGCGCCAGAAGGGAAACCCCAACGCGCCTCTGGAGGTCATGAAATCGACCACCGTTGAATTCGTGCCAGCCCCGGCGCCCAACACCTGGAAGGCCAAGGCCGAGGTCGATCCTTACAGTGGCGGGGTCCTCTATTGGGCCCGGCTCGACGGCACGGGCCTTGTCATCTCGTCCTTTGCAATCAACGCGGACGGCAAACCCGAACTGCAGACCTACCGGCGCCGCGTCACCGGCAAGGAAATGCGGCTCGAGTTTTCCAATGTGACGGATGGCAAGCAGATCCGCTCTGTGAAGGGATCCTTGCGCCGCCTGCGCACCCGCTAGGGCTCGATGCGCACGAGAACAGCGGTCGCATCGTCGCTCTTCTTCATGCGCGGATAGGTCGTACCAACCGGATCCGCTTCTTCGATCCGCCGCAGTTGCGCGCCCAGAGACTCAAGCCCGATGGCCTGCGCCGTCGCCACAAGGTCGCGGTCGTTATAGGCGCCATAATCCTCGACAAGTGCATAGAACCCGTCCGTCGCCAGAAGCGCGATGGCAGGCCCGTCGAGTGCGAGCGAGGCAAGCAGCAGATTGTCCCCGACCCGTGCGTCTGCCCCCAGAAGCCAGTAGCCATCAGGCATGTTGACGAACTCACGCGCACGCTTCAGTTCGGCTGCAACGGTCTGTCGCTGCGCCTCGATGCCGATGCCCTTCCCCGCCGACTGCATCTTCTGGGCAAGTCGCGCTTCGAAAGACCCCCGCGACGGCGTGGTGCCGAAATTGTGGATGCAATCATCCCCGGTCTCCACAAGGATGCGGCTGTCACCGACATAGGCGATGTTCAGGCGCCCTGGCTCGACCGAAACCAGGCTCAGCGTCGTCCATGGAAGTTCGTGCCGCCCCGCGGGAGGCCTCATGCGGCCGTTCTCGAACGCGTGCGTGATGTCCTCGGCAACGCCGCGAACCAGCGCCCTCGGATTGCCGGCCAGTGAATCCGGTGCCTTCAGCAACAGGTCACGCGCAAGATGTGCGACCCACGCCGCATCGCTGCGTCCCGGCATGAGTGGCGTGTCGGACAGGCTCGTCACACCATCCAGCACAAAAGCAATCGCCGCAGTCGAACCCATCGCATCGTCATTGTCCCGATCGGCAGAACCGGGAAGGCTCAAGGCATCAAGCAGGTGGATTTTTGCCAAGGGAGGCTCCTTCAACGCTTGGGGTCAGGATCGGCCGAGGCCGTCGACAACATGTACCAGCCGCTCCCGCACAAGACGCGGATCATCCGGGAAATCGGCATCGACCCACCAGGACTCGACATCGTGCAGTACAAGGCCCACCAGCGGACCTTCAGGTACCCCCGCGCGCAGCACATCGCTGCCATCGACGGAAAGAACCGGCCGCGGCCAACCGATGGCTTGATGGTAGAGAGCCGCCCAAGCCGCGTCATCGCGGGATGCGCCCGACCTGGCCCAGGCCGCCCGGATCTGCCTGCAGATCGTCTCTTCGCCATGGCGATAGAGATGGCGCCGCAACTCGCGCAAGCCAGGTCGCGTTGCCAGAAGATCGGCAAACTTGAAGATCCCAAGCAGGCTCGCCCGGTCCTCGTTCGACAACCTCCAGCGCGGCGCCAGTTCCCGTCCAGCCTCGCTGCCGGACATCATGATGCCAAGGCGCAGGACCGGATCCGGCTGGAAATCATTGGCTGAATCGATGTCGCAAAGGCGTGCGAGAAGATCGACATCGACATCGCCCGGGATGATTTCGTGCAGCACGTGAATGTCCTGCATCGCGCGAACGGCGT
Source organism: Micropepsaceae bacterium (assembly GCA_044351125.1). Taxonomy (GTDB): domain Bacteria; phylum Pseudomonadota; class Alphaproteobacteria; order Micropepsales; family Micropepsaceae; genus SZUA-430. The sequence goes on along the minus strand of JBILGJ010000202.1, from coordinate 1,487 downwards.
GGACAGGTCGCCGTGCCCGAAGCAGCTTGAGCATCTCCTTCTGGATGCGCTCACCGGACAGCGCACGGATCTTTGCGCGACCATCTCGACAGGCCCGCATGGCCACGGCGTCGATCTCGCCCCGGCCATACCACGCGTGGATGCGAAACAGCCTGAGGATGCGAAGATGGTCCTCGGCAATGCGCATGTCGGCATCACCGATGAAACGGACAAGGCCAGCCTGCAGGTCACCAACCCCGTTGTGATAGTCGTGAACCCGCCCCTCGCTGTCAGCATAGAGTGCGTTGATCGTGAAGTCGCGGCGGGCCGCGTCCTCTTCCCATACCGTCGTGAAGGCAACGGTCGCCCGCCGGCCATCCGTCGATACATCACGTCGCAGCGTGGTGACTTCAAAGGGACGCGAATTCAGCACCACCGTCAGCGTGCCATGCTCGGCTCCCGTGTCGATCGCCTTCATCCCACGCGCACCGACTGCCCTCGCAACAGCATCCGGCGTCAGCGGGGTGGCAATGTCGATGTCATCGACGTCAAGTCCAAGCAGCGAATTGCGAACACAGCCACCGACAAGGCGCGCCTGTCCCAGCGCATCCATCACGGCGTGCACGTCCGGAGAGGCAAGCCAGGCCTGGCCAGCTATGGAAGGCGCGAACGTCATGTCTGGCGCAGGAGCCGATTATGCATGTTGACGAGTATACCGGCCGTCGCACCCCAGATATAGTGACGGCCAAAGGGGATTGCATAATAGCGCCGCTCGGCACCCTGCCAAACGCCTGAATGTGTCTCATGGTTCCGGCTGTCCATCAGGAAGGACAGCGGAACCTCGAAGACCTCGGCAACCTCTTCGGCATCGACATTCAGCTCGAAACCCTCACGCACGAGGCCAATGAATGGCTGGATGCGAAATCCGGTGCCCGTCTCGTAGGAATCAAGCTCGGCCAGTATCTCCACGTGGTCGCGCTGAAGGCCGATCTCCTCCTCGGTCTCGCGCAGGGCTGCATCGACGGCAGCTTCGGCCTCGTCATTCAGGCGCCCCCCCGGAAAGCTGACCTGCCCCGCATGGCGCGCAAGGTGATCGGCCCGGCGCGTAAAAAGCACTTGCAGCTGGGGCTGGCGAAGCACGACCGGCACAAGCACAGCAGCGGGCTTCAGCGGTCGCACTTGAACCTCGCGCTGCACATGCGGGTTCAGGCTATGGTCACCCTGGCCGAAAGCGAGGGGGGACAGCTGCGCAAGTCGCCCCGCAAGGTGGCGCAAATCGTCCTCGTTCATGGTTCTGCCATGCCGAGCGAAAAGAAGCTGTTGCGGCTCGTCACACCCAGCTCTGCGCCCGCAGGCGTCTGGCGCGTCTGTGCCATTGCAACAAGCTCGTAGAAGACGGCGCGGGACACCAGCGCGTCGAGTCGACCGCGAACGCGCAGATAGGGTCTGGGGGTCAGGTCGGAAGGATCGGTATGGACCTTCAGCGGGTGGTCAGCATCCGCGACGAC
>JBILGJ010000201.1:0-5750 GCA_044351125.1 Micropepsaceae bacterium | reverse complement strand
ATGCAAGCGGACGCTCATGATTGCTCCTCCTCAACTGTCAGCTCGTATCTGCGGAACCAGTAAACCATGCAGCAGCTCAGAACAAAGATGCCGTAAAAGATGGCAACTACGTCGAAGATTGTTGGGTTGCCCCAAACGCCAAGTCCTGAAAGGACCGACCATAACATGGCGATGAACAGGAAGAGGCTTGAGGCGAGGCCGCAGCATTCCAGCCAGATCGTGCGCATCAATTCATCAAGCCGCCGCCATAACCAGATCGAGACGAACGCCAACGCGAGAAGTGTCCCCACTGCAATGAATGCAAGAAAACGCGATGCTTCGGCCGACAGCTCGAAATTCACGAGGGGAGCCAGACATGTGAAGAGCACACCATGCAGTGACCACTGGATGAAGGCGATACGGGCGGATACCAGATCATGTCCCCTGGGCGAGAACGGGAGAAAGAGCGTCCGGAACAGCGTGCTCCCCCCGTCCTTGGGCACCATCCACGTCAATACCGTGAGCATCAAGAACATGATCGCCAGAAGTGCTCCTGACGCCATGCAGATCAGCACGGTTTCCAGCGAGGAGACGACTGGCTGGGGCTTCAGCGCGATGTCCAACTGCGGATAGGCATTTATGATGTCGTCACCGAAGAGGCCCACGGCCATGCTCGTGGCACATCCCAGTGCCCCCGACACAAGCCCGACTGCCACGATGCCCTGATTGGCTTTGCTCATGAGCCCTTTTCCCGTATCCCGCTCTGACAAGCACCCTTTACACCCTGCAGCCCTGAATGTCAAATATGTTTGTCTTTTTGACTACCTCTATTGTCATTTAGGCGCTTCTGCTTGACCTTTTAAGGCATCCATTGCCCGGCTTTCCAGGGCCTTTGCGGTTAACATCGCAACCTTGGAGCGATTACGCGCGGGTGCAATCGTCGTTGAGCGCGACTAAGGTCCGCGGCGTCTGCAGCATAGGAGCCTGACGATGAACTCACCCGAAGCGCAGCCTGTTGTCGTGGAGACCGCAAGCGGCAAACTTGAAGGCCTTCGCAGGGGTGCGTGCACCGTTTTCAGGGGCATCCCGTTTGCAGCCGCACGGCGCTTTCGTGCGCCCGAGCCGGTCGCTGCATGGAGCGGGGTCAAGCCCGCGCGTGATTTTGGGGACATGGCACCGCAGAACGCGACACCGCTGCAAGCGCTGATCGGCCAGAATGGCGGAGCGCAGTCCGAGGACTGCCTGTCGCTTAATGTGTGGACCCCTGGTGCAGACGGGGCGCGACGTCCCGTGATGGTCTGGATCCATGGCGGTGCGTTCACGACAGGTGCGGGAAGTCTCGGGCTTTATGGCGGACGCGCCCTAAGCGAAGCCGGGGATGTCGTGGTCGTGACCATCAACTACCGGCTTGGGAGCCTTGGCTTCCTGAGGCTGGACGCACTGACCGGCGGACGCATTCCGTCACGCGGTATCGAAGGACTGCTCGACCAGATCGCGGCCCTGTCATGGGTGCGTGACAATATCGCGGCCTTCGGCGGCGATCCCGCGAATGTCACGATCTTCGGCGAGAGCGCGGGCGGCATGTCCGTCATCGCACTCATGGCAAGCCCGCTTGCCAGGGGCCTCTTCCACAAGGCGATCTGCCAGAGCGGCGGCGGGCACTTCATGAATACGCCTGTCCACGGTGACAGGATCGCCGAGGTTTTCATCGGTCATGCAGGCGTCGATGCGCTGGCGCTGGAGACGGCGCCGCTCGAGGTGCTGCTCAAGGCGCAGGCTGCTGTCATCGCCGAGATCGATGGTCAGGCCGACCCGCACAAGCTGGGCACCATGCCCTTCCAGCCCGTCATCGACGGGAAGGTTGTGCCGGTGCGCCCGATCGAGGCGATCCGCCAAGGCTCGGCGGCGGGCGTTGCTCTTATTGCAGGTGCGACACAAGAGGAATGGAAGCTCTGGACGGCGCTCGATCCCAAGATCCAGGCCATGGACGAGGCACGGCTTGAGCGCTGGGCCGAGCGCATGTTCGGCGAACACGGGCCACAGCTGATTGCATCGACGCCAGCGCCCTCGACCTATGAGCGCTATGTGGCCATGCAGACGCTGAGGGCCTTCCGCGAGCCAACGGCACGGCTGCTGGATGCGCAGTCGAGGTTTGCGCCCGTTTTTCATTATCGCTTTGACTGGCGGTCGCCAGCGGCGGGCGGTGCGTTTGGCTCGTGCCATGCGATCGAACTTGGATTTGTCTTTGGCTCGCACAGCCTGAAGGGGCCCGACAATTTCTTCGGCACGGGAGCGACTGCGGATGCCATCAATCGCGCGATGATGACCGCGTGGACGTCGTTTGCACGGTCGGGGCAGCCTTGCTTGGAGCTGGCCCAATGGCCGATGCGGGGGCAAGACGGTGGCGACCTTGTTGTATTTGGTGGTGGTAATGTCGTGGCTGCGCCGGAGCCGTGCGACCGGAACCCAGCGTGGGCTGCTTTGCCAGATACGCGCGTTGGTGCCTGAGCCCCTGCGACCTAGGCGTTCTCGAGCATGACCTTGCACTGCGTGACGGGCTTGCGCAGCGCCTCGAAGGCGCCGGGAAGCGCGTCAAGCTTCACGATATCGGTGATCATGTGATCGACATCAACGCGATCCTTGGCGATCATGTCGATGACATAGTCGAAATCGGCCGGGCGATAGCCCAGCACAAACTGCAGGCAGAGCTCCTTCACCACCCCGATCAGGGGCAGGATCATGTCCATCTGCTGACAGACGCCTGCGACGATGATCTTGCAGTTGCGCGGCGCCATCATCATGACCTCGTTGATGAGGCCGGGGGCGCCGACGCACTCGAAGATGAATTCGGGGGCCTGGCCTGCGATCGCCTCGACTTGCGGGATCAACGGCTTCGCCGGATCCACCGCGTCGGTCGCGCCAAAGCGGGCAGCCATCTTCGCACGCAAGGGTGCGCGATCGCTGACGATGACATGGCGTGCGCCGAGGAACTTTGCCCAGAGCATGACCGAGAGACCCACGGGCCCCGCACCTATGACGAGGACGGTCGCACCGCGCGGCATCTGTGCCTTGTCGACGGCGTGCAGCCCGACGGCCAGTGGCTCGACCATGGCGCCTTCGCGGAAGCTGACAACGTCTGGCAGGCGATGGGCCCCGGTTGCGCCGATGCGGACATATTCGGCGTAGGCGCCATGGCTTTGCCCGAGACCTACCGGGATACCCTTCTCGCACACACTGAACGCGTCGCCTCCTGCACGGCAGGATTTGCATTCGCCGCAGCGTATGTATGGGAAACCCGCGACGCGGTCGCCCTCCTTCCACTGCCCACGGACCGCAGTGCCAACCTCGACTATTTCGCCTGCAAATTCATGCCCCATGACCGAGCCAGACGGCAGAGGCTGGATGGATGTTGCCTCGGTCATGTGCAGGTCGGAGCCGCAAATGCCGCAGTTGCAGACCTTCAGGATGAGGTCGCCGGGTCCGCATTTCGGGGCTTCGATGGTTTCAATGACGAGTGGCTTTCCCACTTCACGGAAGACGGCTGCGCGCATGGTGTCCACATCGGTTGTCAATGAGCTTTTGGACTGACACTATGACAGCCACAAGACATTGCCAACTGCACAGAGGGAACACCGCCATGGCCATCAAGCTTCGCAACGGCATCTTCCTTGCACCATTCCATCCGCTGGACGAGGACCCGACACTCTGCATCCACCGCGACCTTGAGCTGGTCGAACACCTCGACCGCCTGGGCTATGAGGAAGCCTGGATCGGCGAGCATCATTCGGCTGGATACGAGATCATCGCCTCGCCCGAACTGTTTATCGCGGCGGCGGCGGAGCGCACAAAGCGCATTCGCCTTGGTACGGGTGTCGTATCGCTGCCCTATCATAATCCGCTGACGGTCGCGAACCGCATGATCCAGCTCGACCACCAGACGCGCGGGCGGGTCATGTTCGGCGTTGGACCCGGCCTCTTGCCATCGGATGCATTCCAGCTTGGGATCGATCCGGCCACGCAGCGCGATCGCATGGTCGAGGGGCTTGAGGTGATCCTGAAGCTCTTCAACGGTGAGCGCGTGACGAGGCAGACCGATTGGTTCAACCTGTCGAACGCCATCTGCCAGCTTCGTCCGTATACCTGGCCGCATCCGGAGATCGCGGTGGCGTCGAGCGTGACACCCTCGGGTGGCAAGCTTGCCGGCAAGCATGGCTTTGGCATGCTATGCGTGGCGGCGACGCAGACGGGCGGCTATGACGCGCTTGGCATCAACTGGAAGATCGCCAATGAGGTCGCCGCGGAAAATGGCCGCAGCATGGATCCGGAGAAGCTGCGCCTTGTCGGGCCCTTGCACATCGCGGAGACGAAGGAGCAGGCGATGCAGAACGTCCGCCATGGCTATTACAAATGGGCGGAGTATTTCCAGAAGATCAGCCCGGCCAGCGCGACGCAGGCCAAGGGCACCGATCCGCTCGAGCAGGGCATCAAGGATGGGGTCATCGTGGTGGGCACGCCGGATGACGCGATTGCGCAGATCAGGCGTCTGCAGGAGAAGCAGGGGGCTTTCGGTGCCTTCCTGCAGCTGGCGCATAACTGGGCGAATTTCGAAAACACGAAGAAGTCCTACGAACTCTGGCAGCGGCACGTCACGCCGGTGATCAACAATGCGAATGTGAACCGGGTCGACAGCTTCAATGACGCTTCGTCGAATGCCGAAAGATACATCGGTGCTGCGATGGGCGCTGCGATGGCCACGATCCAGAAGCACGCCATGGAGCAGGCCACGAAAAGCCAGAAGCCGGCAGCGGAGTGAGGGTGCAGCGCAAACGCGCAGATTTAAACGCCATCGCAAAAACGAGCGTCATGGTCCGCGAAGGCGCACCATGACGGGGGACGGTGGATGGCGTGGCCTCGGTCAGAGGCGAATTTCGCCCGCGACGATGCGGTCGAACAACTCCTTCTTCAGCGGGACATACTGCCCATCCACCGGATCGAGGAAGAACAGCGGATCGGACAGGGCGGAAGGGTTGAAGCCCTCCTTCACCAGTTCCACCTTGCGGTGCTTGAAGGTTCCCGTCACTTCGATCTCCTGCTGCTGGCGCACAAAAATCGGGCGCGCATAGGCTGGCAGGTTCTTCTCGACATGGGCCTTGAAGGCGGCGAGATCGAGCTCGCCCTGGGCCACGATCGAGACCATGCCGGCGCGGCCATCGGTGCCGGGCACCTGCACGCCATAGACATTGGCCTCCTTCACGCCCGGGAATACGGAAACGGCTTCGGCCACTTCCGACGTCGCCACGTTTTCGCCCTTCCAGCGGAACGTATCGCCGATGCGGTCGACGAAATAGAAGTAGCCTTCCGCGTCGCGGCGCAGCAGGTCGCCGGTGCGGAACCAGGCGTCGCCTTTCTCGAAGACGTCACGCAGGATCTTCTTTTCCGTGTCAGCGCCCTTTGAATAACCCTCGAAGCGGCCGCGGACATCGTCGATCTTGCCGATCGCTTCGCCCACTTCGTCATGGGAGCACTCGGTGCAGAAGCCGTCGGCATTGCGTATCGGCGCCTCCTTCTCGAAATCAAAGCGCACCAGGCGTGTCTTGATGACGTTACGCATGTAGTCGGGCACGCGCCCAATGGCGCCCACCTTGCCGTCCGGGTTGACCAGCGCCACGTTGCCTTCGGTTGCACCGTAGAACTCGATCACCCATGGGATCGCGAAGCGGTTCTGGAACCCGGGCCAGATCTCGGGCCTCAGGCCGTTGCCCATGACGACG
>JBILGJ010000200.1:0-5761 GCA_044351125.1 Micropepsaceae bacterium | reverse complement strand
TCCTGCAGGGCCTGGAAGACCTCTTCCTTCGACTTGAAGTAATTGTAGAACGTGCCCGACGCCAGGTCCGTTTCGCGGATGATGTCCCTGACTGTCGTCGCCCCATAGCCAAGCTCGGCAAACACGTGACGGGCCGCGTCGATGATGGCCTGCCGGTTCGAGGCCTTCGTCTCCTCGCGCTTGCCACGCGCCTTGGTATCCGCATCCATCGTCAGGCCTCCAAGTGTTGCCTGGATGCAGGACGAACCACGCGCGCTGGCACCGGCAGCGCAAAGCCCACCTGCGCCGCACGCCGCTCGCCGCGCGCAAGCTCCTTCCGCAGATCCCGCGTATAGGACGCACAATCAACCTGGATCGTATGCCGCTGCGAGGTGACATAGTGATTGCGCACACGCTCGTGAACTTCGACACGCTCGGCATTCATCATGTCGACTGGCGGCAGCTGATAGCGGCCGGTGAGGTACTGTCCCACGAACTTTGCCTGCTCCTCGGCAACGGGCATCAGTGCGCAAAGCGGCTGCACCAGCCCAACGAAAAACAGGTTTGCAAAACGGGGATCGATGATGCGCTTCCAGAGCGCGATCTCGTTGCCAGGCGCCGAGATGAAACCCTCGTCGAAGAACGGAAACGTGATGCGATAGCCCGTGCACCAGATGATGACATCAATGTCTTCGGTCGAGCCGTCGTCAAAGCTGACCTGCCTCCCCTTGAGCTCGCGCACATTGGGCTTGGACTTCACGTCCCCCGAACCCAGCCTGAGATAGAGCTCCTGGCTGATGGCCGGATGGGTCGCAAGCAGCGGATGATCGGGTTGCGGCAGGCCAAACTGCTCCGGACGACCAAGGGTCTTCGCCACGCGACGTTCGGCGATCCGCCGCATGATCGAGCCGGGAATCAGCCGCCGCCAAAGCGGAAGGTCCTCGCTCGGATGGACATTGTGCGCATCAAGCGTGCGCCCACCGGCATATTTCGGAATGACCCAGTAACCGCGCCGCTGCGAAAGATACACATGCTTGGCTACGCCCTTGCGCCCAAGTTCGCAGGCAATGTCCAGCGCCGAGTTTCCGAACCCGACGACCAGCACGTTGCGCCCAACGCAGCTGACCGGATCATACGGATCGATATAGCTGTGGGAATGGATCTGCTTGCCGTCGAAGCGTCCCGGATACGCCGGATCCGGCATGCGTGGATCCCAGTGGTGACCGTTCGCGACGACAAGCGCGTCATAAAGCCGGATCTCGCCCGTGTCGAAATCGACTTTCCAGAGGCCATCGGCCATCTGCTCCGCGCGCGCGACAGAAGTGTTGAACAGGATGCGGTCGCGAAAGCCGAAATGATCGACGTAAGCCTCGAAGTACTGCGCGATCTGCGCATGGTGCGGGAAATCCGGATAATGCGCCGGCATCGGGAAATCCGAATAGGCCATCTTCTCGCGCGACGTGTTGATGTGCAGCGACCGGTAGGCCGACGACATCCCGTTCTTGTTCTTGAAGACCCAGTTGCCCCCCAGCCGGTCCGACGCCTCGACGCAGTCGAAGGGTATGCCGAGCTGGGCAAAGACCTTGGCGGCCGCGATCCCGCTCGCCCCCGCGCCGATGATGCAAACCTTGGGAAATCGGGGGTCGGCAGCCGTGGTCATGGCGAGAGTGGTGTTCTTGGAAAACGGGTCGCAACTGACACCTGTCTAGGTGATGGATGACGCGCCGTCAACTTTGTCGGAAAACACGAGGCAGCGACTGAATGATCAGGGTTTATGCGCATCCGGCAGCCGCACGACGAAGACCTTGCGCGTGGTTTCGACAGTCTCCCATGTGCCCGTGAAGCCCGGCTCGATAATGAAGGTGTCACCGGCCACAAGGATCTCCTGTCGGCCACCATCCCGCGTCACGACACTGCGTCCGCTGAGGATGCTGCAGAATTCCCATTCATCATAGGCGATCCGCCACTTGCCAGGCGTTGACTCCCAGACCCCCGAGAACAGCGTGTCACCATCGCGGGCATCGATGACCCACGTCCGGAACCGGGGCGACCCCGACAGTAACCGTTCGGGAGCAGGCGCACCCGCCTCGCATTCCAGCTTCTCGAGATCGCCCAAGGGAAACCGCAGCACGTTCATGCAAACCCCGCTTTCAGGCGAAGGCTAGCGCCATCCGCCCCGTGCGATCAAGTTGACAACCGCGGGCAACTCTTCTCCATTGCACCGATGAGCAAAGTCTTCGGCAATGATCCCCCGCCCGGCAGCCTCCTGGCCGGCATCCCGCACGCAGCCGCACTCGGCCTTCACATCGTCAGCATTGAAAGCGGAAAGGTCACCTGCCGGGTACCGTTTGCGGATCAGCTGATTGGCAATCCCGACACCCGGGTGATCCATGGCGGCGTCATCACGGCTCTTCTCGACAACGCATGCGGCATCGCGGTGGGTTCAAGGACGATGCTCAGGGGACAGATAGCAACACTGGACCTGCGTATCGATTACATGAAATCGGCCACGCCAGACCAGGACATCCTCGCCTTCGCCGAATGTTTCAAGGTTACACGCAACATCGCCTTCGCGCGTGGCGTCGCCTACCAGACAGATCCGGCCGACCCGATCGCCACATGCGCGGCAGCCTTCATGCTCGGCACAAAGTCCGCACCCGGCAAGCCTGCGCCCGCACCAGGAGCCCCCTGATGGATATTCTTCGGCGCGCCATCGCTGAAAGGCGGAAACCGGACCTCAAGGAACTGGTGCAGGCAATTCCCTATTGCCGGTTCCTGGGCGTCGAGACCGATCTGAAGGGCAACGAGCTCACAACCATCCTGCATTTCAGTGACAGGTTGATTGGCAACCCCGTCCTGCCCGCGCTCCATGGCGGCGTTGTCGGCGCATTTCTGGAAATCACCGCAGTGATCCAGCTGATGCTCGAGACCGAGAGCGAGGAACTGCCCAAGCCTGTCGACATAGGCATCGACTACCTGCGCTCCGGCCGGCCCATGGATACCTTCGCGCGCGCGACCGTGACCAAGCATGGACGCCGCGTCTGCAATGTACGCGCGGAAGCCTGGCAGGAAGACCGCGCCCGCCCCATCGCTGCTCTCCACGGACACTTCCTCATAAAGCCCAGCGAGCCCGAAACAATTCGGGGCGAATGATATTGCTCGAATTCCCGCATGAGTTGTAAGCGATACCTCCAAGGAGGTATTTCGTGGCGTGACAAACGTCACCACCATGACAGTTTAACGATATGCACCCAGCGAATACCTGCCATGCGATCCTTAATAGCTATTGATCCGCGCGGACCCAATTCCTAAGTTCCTGCCAGCACAGTCATCTGGCTGTAATGGCAGGTATGACGCAAGGGGGAGCGTTAATTATGTGGAATCTCGAAGAAATGGCGATCGGTGGCTCGCTTGTTGTGACGGTCGCGGCCGTGCTCGCGCTGAACAACATCAAGACGCCCGACATGTCGATTGTGGCACCGGCAATCGCCGCCGAGGAAAGCGTGGAACTGGCTCCGGCGACACCGCCGATGGCAAAGACCATCACTTTCACGGTAACCGGCAAGCGCATGCCGAAGGAATGCAAGGGCGAACCGGCCTCCGAAGAAATTGCTGCACGCTGTGAAGCCCTGCGTGACCGCACCACGGTGTCGGTCCGCTAGCCTCGCAGCTGCGCCCCGCCAAGGCGGGGATTGCAGCAGAATACCTCTCGAATGGGGCGCAACCGGATCCGGTGGGCGCCCCTTTCGCTTTCCGGAGCTCAGCGCGCCGCGCCCTCGTCGAACTCCTCCAGCACCACATCGTAACCCCAGAGCGACCTGATCTGTCGAAGCACCGCCTCCCGCGTCCCGGTGGCAAGCGGAACGCCGCGGTGGCGCGTGTGCCGCAACAGCAGGGTCCTGTCGCCCGCGAGATTTGCGCCGACCACCTGCACGTCAGGTTGATGGGTTGCAAGGTCGTAGACCCGCGCAAGTGAAGTGCGCAGCTTCCGATAGCCGGCATCGTTATGAATGGCTGCCACCGTGTAGGCAGGATCCTCCGTCCTGTCCCTGACCGAGAACAGCTTCATGTCCCGCATGACCTTGGGGCTGAGATATTGCTGGATGAAGCTCTCGTCGCGGAAATTGGCCCAGGCATGACGAAGCACGTCGCGCCAGTCGCCCTTGCCGGCAAACTCCGGAAACCACTCAAGGTCCTCTGCCTTCGGATCCTCCGAGATGCGGCGAATGTCCGACATCATCGCAAAACCGAGAGCATAGGGGTTGATCCCGCTGTAGCGGCTGTCGTCATAACCGGGCTGCATGACAACACTCGAGTGCGAGTGCAGGAATTCCAGGATCGCACCCTCGGGGATCTGCCCCCGGTCATAGAGCGCATTCATGATGTAGTGGTGCACGAACGTTGCGCACCCCTCATTCATCACCTTCGTCTGCATCTGCGGATAGAAATACTGCGCAACATTGCGCACGATCCGCAGGATCTCGCGCTGCCAGCTCTTGAGCACCGGCGAGTGTTTCTCGAGAAAATAGATGATGTTCTCTTCCGGCAGGTTCATCGGCGCGTGGAGCCCAACGATGTCATCCTCGTCGACCAGCGCAAGGTCGGCGCTGATGTCGCGGGCCTGCCCGGGCAGCGTCCGCCAGAGGTCGTTGAAGCTCTGCTCCTCGTACTGTCGCCGCTTGCGCAATCTTTCCTCGCGCTGCACCCGCGACGGGCGCGGCGGCCGGCGATAGCGGAACACGCCCTGCTCCATGATCGCATGGGCAGCATCCAGCACGGCTTCAACCTGGTCAGCTCCGTACTTTTCCTCGCAGGCCGAAACATACTTCTTCGCAAAGGCAAGATAATCGAGGATGGCCTCCGCGTTGGTCCACTGGCGGAACAGGTAGTTGTTCTTGAAGAAGTGATTATGCCCAAAGCAGGCATGCGCCATCACCAGCGCCTGCATGGTTGTGGTGTTTTCCTCCATGAGATACGCGATGCAGGGATTCGAATTGATCACGATCTCATAGGCCAGCGCCTGCCAGCCCTTGCTGTACATCGCCTCTTCCCGGGCAAAGATCTTGCCGAACGACCAGTGATGGTACATCAGCGGCATGCCATGCGCCGAATACGCATCAAGCATCTGCTCGGACGAGATGATCTCGATCTGGTTGGGATAGACGTCCAGCTTCAGGTCATTCAGCGCAATATCCTCGATCGCCGAGAACACATTGCGCAGCAGCGCAAAGTCCCATTCGCTTCCCGTGTAAAGTAACCGGCTCATGCCCGCGCCTCCGCCCCGTCCCGGGCGAAAAGCTCCCTGAACACGGGAAAGATGTCCTGTGGCTTGGCAATGCGCTTGGTCGCGAAATTCTTCCAGTCGCGCGCAACGGTCCGGTAGGCGCGCCAGAGCTCTGCCCCGCTTTCCTCGCTCGAGAAGACTTCCATCTCGCGCTCATCGAGGATTTCGATATAGGCATAGTACTGGCAGATCGGCATGAGCTCCTGGTTCAGCATTTCGACGCATCGTGCGGCATCACCGGTCTGCGTATATCCGTCCGACGCCTGCGCCACGTAGATGTTCCACTCGCCCGTGGCATAGCGCTCATGCACGATCCGCTTCATCTCCTCCAGCGCAGACGACACGATCGTGCCGCCCGACTGCCGGGAATAGAAGAAGGCCTCCTCGTCGACTTCCTGCGCCTCATGCGTGTGGCGGATGAACACGATGTCAAGCCGCTGATAACGGCGCTTCAGGAACAGGTGAAGCAGCATGAAGAACCGCTTGGCCAGATCCTTC
>JBILGJ010000199.1:0-5792 GCA_044351125.1 Micropepsaceae bacterium | reverse complement strand
GCAGGACAGGCGGAAGGGCCTTGTCTTCAGGTCCACGGACATGACGATGTCGCTGACCATGCGGGTGCCCACATGCTCGGCCTGTGCCTTCATCTGATCCATCAGCCAGGGGCCCTGGATTGTCTCGGCGAAGCCCGGATAATTCTCGACGTCGGTCGTAATGGTCAGCTGTCCTCCGGGCTGGAGACCTGCGATCAGCATCGGTTCCAGCATCGCGCGCGCGGCATAGATGGCGGCCGTGTATCCGGCCGGCCCCGATCCAATGATTATTACCTTGGCGTGCGCGGTTGCTGTCATGGATGTTCTTCCCCGGGGTGTACGGCTCTTACCTGCGAATGGCGCTCATATAGGAAGGGTTCATCGCCAACCGCAATATGGGAGGCCGCGGGGATCCCGGCAAATCAACGAAAATTGACCAATTTGCCGCGTATCAGTTCCGCAACTCTGGCGGTTTCATTCAAGGGCTCATAGCTCCAGTTTTCGATGCGTCCCGTGAAAATACGGGCGGCTCCCATTCCCACCAGGCGCTCGACGAGACGGTCAAATTTGGGGTTGGTGCATTCGAGGGGCAGGATGTGGACTGGTTTTCCAGTACCAGCGGCCTCGACCATCATGTTTGTCGAATCGGATGTCACCAGGATTGCATCCGCGTGTGCAAGCATGCCGAACAGCGGGTTGTCTCCGGTGCCGTCCCAGAGGAATGCATGCTTGGCGTTGAGGGCCTCGCGCAGGACCTGCGTCTGCTCCGCTCCGGTGCGCCGGGACGTAGTGACCATCAGTGCGTAGCCCTGGTGGAGAAGATTGCGCAGCTGTTCGCCGAGGGCCTCGGCATCGGTCTTGTTGAAACGATGCGATTTCGAACGGCCGCCAACAAGCACGGCCACGCGCGGTGAAGGACAGGTTCGGACGAGCGACGCCCAGCGGCGTGATGCGGCCTCGAGGTTTGCCGCATTGATGCGATTAGGGCTGCCGATGATCGGGACAACGTTTTCTCCGGAGAGGCCGTCATGTTCGGGGGGGACGACCAGGTCGAATACGTCGGTCGGCACTCTGGGGTCCTGCAGCTGGACTGTCATTGTCCTGTTGCCGGAGCGGCGCTTGATTTCGATGAGGAAGGGGATGCTGCGCCAGCCACAGCCGATTGCCAGACGCGGCCAGGGCGGTTCGAGGCGCGAGGAGCCGGCGTCGAGTGACATCAGGGGAAAGGGCCACAGGGTGACTGGCAGGAGGGTCCAGGGCAGGCGCGGGGCCACGATCTTGCTTTCGACGGGAAGCCCCACGGCTTCGGCGAGGCCGAGGCACTGGTTGAGCATTCCGGTCCTGCCGTCCGTGACGATCCAGGTTGCGTCTTTCAACGTCAAATTATTCACAGAATTGCGCGACCCTGAAATTTTATTGCTGAATTCGCCGAGCGAACGCTATACAACACCGGCGCGAAACAATATTTCCCGGTTGATCTCCGATGCAGCGAAACAAGCTTGATGCCATTGACCGGCGCATTCTTCATGAATTGCAGGCCGATGGACGGATCACGAATGTCGAGCTGTCCCAGCGCGCCAAGATTTCGGCGCCGCCCTGTTTACGGCGGGTGCGCGCGCTTGAGCAAGACGGATTTATCCGCGGGTATCATGCCGACCTAGACCCCAAGGCGCTGGGATACGAGGTCACCGCCTTTGCCTTCGTTGGGCTCACAAGCCAGGCCGAGCCTGACCTCAAGGCCTTCGAGGAGCAGGTTCGGCAATGGCCGATCGTGCGCGAGTGCTACATGATGTCAGGCGAGGTGGACTTCGTCCTGAAGTGCGTCGCCCATGATCTCAGCGAGTGGCAATCCTTCGTTACGCAGACTCTGACAGCAGCCCGAAGCGTTGCGTCAGTCAAGACTGCTCTGACCATCCGCGAGTCCAAGCGCGAACCGGGCGTCCCCGTCGATTCGCTACCGGACGCCTGACGGCATCACGAGCCTGGCCAAAGCAAAAGGGCAGCGGTTTGCCCGCTGCCCCGTGAAGCCCATGCTCTGGTGGCCTACTTGTATTCGACCTTGGCGATCTCGTAGGTGCGGCCGCCGGACGGGGTGTTCACTTCCACGGTGTCGCCCACGGACTTGCCGATGAGGGCGCGGGCCAGCGGGGAGGAGAGGGAGATGCGGCCCTTGGCGAAATCGGCCTCGATATCGCCAACGATCTGGAACTTCGACTTCTGCTCGGTGTCCTCGTCGACGACAGAGACCGTCGCGCCAAACTTGACCGTCTTGCCCGAAAGCTTCGATACGTCGATGACCTGGGCGCGCGAGACCTTGTCCTCGAGCTCCATAACGCGGCCTTCGATGAAGCTCTGGCGTTCCTTTGCAGAATGATATTCGGCGTTTTCGGACAGGTCTCCGTGCGCGCGAGCCTCGGAGATTGCCTTGATGATGGCTGGACGTTCCACCTGCTTGAGGTGCTTTATCTCCGCCTCAAGAGCTGCAAAGCCCTGCGCGGTCATGGGAATCTTTTCCATCGCCTGGTACTCATCACTTTCCGGTCGCGCCAAGGGACAACAGGTCAGAGCGGCCTTGGCGGCGCGACCGACCAAAGCCTCGGGACTGTCAAAGTGCTCGCTGAAGAACTGCAGCGCAGCCGGTGCCGGGGTACCGAACCCTCGACTACGGGACCAATATAGCAACATGTAGCCCGGCTTTCAAGGACCGAGCTTGCTGGGGATTGTCAAAAAACCATTGTATTACAATGGCTTAGTTTGCGTATGACTGTAATGGGGCCACGTCGAGGACAGTTGTCCTCAGCGCGGAAATCGACTGAGCCGCGGCGGCAGCACCGGCAATGGTGGTGTAGTAGGGGATCCTTTGCATCAGGGCCGTGCGCCGTATGGACTGGGAGTCCTTCAGGGCCTGCGCGCCTTCGGTGGTGTTGAACACGAGCGCGATCGTGCCGTCCTTCATCGCGTCCACGATGTGGGGCCTGCCTTCATAGACCTTGTTGATGCGGTTCACTTCGAGCCCGCTCTGCTGCAGGTGCGTGGCGGTGCCGCCGGTTGCCACGATGCGGAAGCCCATGGCGATGAGGTCCCGAACCGGCTTGAGGATAGCTTCCTTGTCCGAGTCCCGAACGGACACAAACACTGTGCCTTCGCTGGGCAAGGTCACGCCGGCTGCGATCTGGCTCTTGGCAAACGCACGCTCGAAATTCGAGTCGATTCCCATCACTTCGCCGGTTGATTTCATTTCCGGGCCCAGCACCACGTCGACGCCCGGGAACCGCGCGAAGGGCATCACGGCTTCCTTGACCGACATCTGGCGCGGTGTCTTTTCCTTGAGGCCCATCGAGGCCAGTGCCTCGCCTGCCATCACGCGCGAGGCGATGGCTGCTACGGGTACGCCCACGGCTTTTGCCACGAAGGGCACCGTGCGGCTGGCGCGCGGGTTGACCTCGAGGATGAAGATCTGGCCTGCCTGGATCGCGAACTGGACATTCATCAGTCCGACAACATTGAGTTCCCTGGCAAGGGCGGTGGTCTGACGCTTGAGCTCGGACACTGTTTCGGGCGAGAGCGACCACGGCGGGATCGAGCAGGCACTGTCGCCGGAATGGACGCCGGCTTCCTCGATGTGTTCCATGATGCCGGCCACGAACACGCCGCTCGCGTCGGCGATGGCATCGACGTCGACCTCCACGGCGTTGCGAAGGTACTGGTCGATCAGCACCGGATCGTCGCCCGAGATGCGGAATACGTCGCTTTGCAGCAGGGTTTCGCGCATGTGCTGTTCGTCGCGAACGATCGTCATGCCGCGCCCGCCCAGGACGAAGGAGGGACGGATCACGACCGGATAGCCTACTTCGCGTGCGGCCTGAATGGCTTCATCCGTTGTCAGCGCGGTCCGGTTCACCGGCTGCTGCAGCCCGATCGTGTCGATCAGGGTCTGGAAGCGCTTGCGGTCCTCGGCAATGTCGATGGCGTCGGGCTGGGTTCCCAGAATGGGAATGCGTGCTGCCTCGAGTGCGGCCGCCAGCTTCAGCGGTGTCTGGCCACCAAACTGGCAGATCACGCCGACAACTTCGCCCTTCGACTGTTCGGTCCTGATCAGTTCGACAACGTCTTCCGCCGTCAGCGGTTCGAAGTAAAGGCGATCCGAGGTGTCGTAGTCGGTTGAAACCGTCTCGGGATTGCAGTTGACCATGATGGTCTCGAACCCGGACTTTGCCAGCGCAAAGGCCGCATGGCAGCAGCAATAGTCGAACTCGATGCCCTGGCCGATGCGGTTCGGGCCCCCGCCGAGGATGACCACCTTGCGGCGGTCGGTCGGCTCGCTTTCGCACTCCACCTTGCCGGACGTCGGCACTTCGTAGGTCGAGTACATGTAGGGCGTGATGGCGCGGAATTCCGCTGCGCAGGTGTCGATGCGCTTGAAGGCGGGTGTCACGCCCAGCCTGCGACGCATGCCAGCCACTTCGCTTTCGCGCTTGCCGACGAGGCGCGCAATCCGGGCGTCGGAGAAGCCCATGGCCTTGATGTCGCGGATGCTGTCGGCATCCTCGGGCATGCCTTGCGCGCGGATCCTGTCCTCGGTTTGCACGATTTCCTCTATCTGCTCGAGGAACCATGGGTCGACCTTCGAGGCGGCATGAACCTCGGATGTGGTGAGCCCCATGCGGAAGGCCTGCGCGATGATGCGGATCCGGTCGGGGGTCGGACGGGCAAGGGCCGCGATCACGGCGTTGCGGTCATCTCCGGAGCCCAGGCCCGGGATCTCGATCTCGTCGAAGCCGGTCAGGCCTGTCTCGAGCGAGCGCAGGGCCTTCTGGACTGATTCAGCGAAGGTGCGCCCGATCGCCATGGCCTCGCCGACCGACTTCATCGAAGTCGTGAGGGTCGGCTCGGCGCCGGGGAATTTCTCGAAGGCAAAGCGCGGGATTTTCGTAACCACGTAGTCCAGCGTGGGCTCGAAGGAGGCCGGGGTCGCCTTGGTGATGTCGTTCGTCAGTTCATCGAGCGTGTAGCCCACCGCCAGGCGGGCGGCCACCTTGGCAATCGGGAAGCCGGTGGCCTTGGAGGCGAGCGCGGAGGAGCGCGACACGCGCGGGTTCATCTCGATGACGACGAGGCGGCCATCCTTCGGGTTGATGGCGAACTGGACGTTCGAACCGCCTGTTTCGACGCCGATCTCGCGCAGGACGGCGATGCTGGCGTTGCGCATCACCTGGTATTCCTTGTCGGTGAGCGTCAGCGCGGGAGCCACGGTAATCGAGTCGCCCGTGTGGACGCCCATGGGGTCGATGTTCTCGATCGAGCAGATGATGATGCAGTTGTCCGCTCGGTCACGGACAACCTCCATCTCGAATTCCTTCCAGCCAAGGACGGATTCCTCGATCAGGACAGAGCCGACGGGGGAAGCGTCGATGCCGCGTTCCACGATCTCGACGAATTCCTCGCGATTGTAGGCTATGCCGCCGCCCTGTCCGCCGAGCGTGAAGGAGGGGCGGATGATCGCGGGCAGGCCAACATGCTCGAGGGCGGCCAGCGCCTGTTCGCGCGTGGTGGCAATGCGTGAGCGGGGACACTCGAGCCCAATGCGTTCCATTGCGTCGCGGAACAGAAGGCGGTCCTCGGCCTTGGCAATGACATCGGGTTTGGCGCCGATCATCTCGATGTCGTACTTCTTCAGGATTCCAAGCCGGTCAAGGTCGAGGGCGCAGTTCAATGCAGTCTGGCCGCCCATGGTGGGCAGGACGGCGACACGGGCGTTGGGATGCTCGCGGCGCTCGCGTGCAATGATCTTCTCGACGAATTCCGGCGTGATC
>JBILGJ010000198.1:0-5821 GCA_044351125.1 Micropepsaceae bacterium | reverse complement strand
AGGATCGCTTCCCCCTCGGTCGGCACAGGCACTTGCGCCTCAAGCGCAAACAGGATGGTGTCGATCTGCCATGTATAGGTCGAGATCCGGCTGATGCGCGGCGTCAACACTTTTGGCCCCGCCTTGAGCGAGAGACTGCCGCCATGGTGTGGTGCCAACGGGTTGTTGAACACGATCTCGCCTTTGGAACCCTTCACATGCAGCCGTGCCGCAAACGGTTCGCCCGCCGCCATGGAAGCCGCGAGCCTGGCAGTCACCCCACCGGGAAAAGTCAGCGTGGCGTCCATCGTCTCGTCGACCCCTCGGGGCGTTAGCCGCGCCTTGGCCTCGATGTGGACCGGCCGCGCGCGAAGAATGTTCAGCGCCCAGCTCAGCGGATAGCAGCCGAGATCCATGAAGGCACCACCCCCGGTTTCGGGCAGATGGCGGATCTCTGTCCCGCCCTTGTCGTCAATGCCAACGTTGAATACCGCATCGATGGAACTCAGCAGGCCGATCTCGCCAGCATCGATCCAGGCCAGCGCCTGCAGGAAACCGGGATGGTAGCGGTAGTGAAAGGCCTCGATGACACGCTTGCCGGCGGTCCGTGCCGCACCCAGCACCTGTGAGGCCTCCCGCACATTCATGGCGAAAGGCTTCTCGCAGATCACGTGTTTTCCGGCCTGGAGGGCCTTGATGCTCCATTCCGCATGCAGATTGATCGGCAGCGCATTGTACACAATGTCAATGTCAGGTGCGGCAACGAGCGCCGCGTAATCCGTATCATGCCGCTTGAACCCATGCGCCTCGGCATAGGCCCGCGCCCGCTCGACATCACGCGCAGCGACAGACTGTAGCACGGCCCCCGGCCTGACACGTGCGGGATGGATAATGGCATTGGGCGTGATGCGTGCAGCCCCGAGGCAACCAATTCGCATGCGTCTTATCCTCCCGGATGCCACTGGCGAGGCTCCGCCCTCGGCGGTTCTCCACACGACACTTGTCAATTGTATTCGTTGAGAGGCTGGCTATTCTAATCGCGATTGATTTTCAAGAAGTCTGCGCCCCGGAAAGCCCTTTCAATGAAGCTCCATGAACTGAAAGCCAGGCAAAGGGCCCGGATCCGCGCCATCGGGGCCGGCAGCGAGCAGATGGACGTGAAGCTGCGCGAGGTCGGCTTTTCCGAAGGTGACGAGGTCGAGATGGTAGGCGCAGGGCCATTTGGTGGTCGAACGCTCGCTGTGCGCCTGAACCGCACACTGATCGCCCTGCGCACCTCCGAGGCGGCACTGGTTGAGGTCGACCCCGCGTGACCCCGTTCCGCCTTGCACTCGTCGGCGCCCCAAATAGCGGCAAGTCCACCCTTTTCAACGGTCTGACGGGCGGCCGTGCCAAGGTCGCAAACTATGCGGGCGTTACGGTCGAAAGACGCAGCGGCCAATTCCAGACGCCGGCGGGCCGCGACGTCGAGCTCATCGACCTTCCGGGCATCTATGGTCTTTCGGCTCGCTCACTCGATGAGCGCATCGCCGTCGAGGTGATCAGCGGGACGGCGGGCACCGAACAGAAGCCGGACGCCCTTCTCGTACTGATGGATGCGGCAGACCTGCGCACCCATCTCCATCTCGCCCTGCAGCTCAAGTCTCTCGGTCGCCCGATGTTGCTCGTCCTGAACATGATCGATCTTGCCAACCGGGATGGCGTGGAGATCGACGTGTCAAGGCTCGAGACCTTGCTCGGCTTTCCAGTGGTAACGGCGTGCGCGACGCGCAAGGCAGGCAGGGTCGCCCTGCTCGAGCGGCTCGACGCCCTCATCACCGCGCCATCTGCGCCCACGGCCACCGCCGACAGCGCAAGCCTTGCCACCCTCCAGCGCGCAGCACGCACAATCGCGCGCGAGGTGATCGTGCGCGAGCCGCCAATGAACACGGTGACCCGCGCAATCGATGGCGTGGCACTGCACCCCGTCTCCGGCCCGCTGATGCTGGCAGCGATCCTGTTCCTGGTTTTCCAGGCAGTGTTCAGCTGGGCCGAGATGCCCATGACCTTGATCGAAACCGGCTTTGCCACCCTTGGCCATGCAATTGCAGGCAATGTTGCCGAGGGTTGGCTGCGCAACCTCATTGTGGACGGCATCATCGCCGGCATCGGAAGCGTGATCGTCTTCCTGCCGCAGATCGTGATCCTGTTCGCCTTCGTGCTCGCGTTGGAAGCCTCGGGCTACATGGCGCGTGCAGCCTTCCTCATGGACGAATTGATGCTGCGCGTGGGGCTCAATGGCCGGGCGTTCATCCCCCTCCTGTCAAGCTTCGCCTGCGCAATACCGGGCATGATGTCCGCGCGCACAATCGAGAACGAAAACGATCGGCTGACCACGATCCTCGTGGCACCGCTCATGACCTGCTCTGCGCGTCTGCCCGTCTACACGCTCATCATCGCGGCCTTCATACCGCCGGACTCAGTGGGGCCCTTCAACCTGCAGGGGCTTGTGATGTTCGGGCTCTACATGACCGGCGTTGTAAGCGCCGTGGCAATGGCATTCCTCCTGAAGCGCACGCTAACCCGGGGCAAGCCGCAGCCTCTCCTGATGGAGATGCCGACATACAAGCTGCCGGACATGGGCGATTTCGCAATCAATCTCTGGCTCCGCGCAACGTCATTCGTCGTGCGCGCCGGACGCTTCATCTTCTTCGTGTCGGTCATCCTGTGGTTCCTCGCCGCCTTCCCGGCCGACGCAAACGGCATCCGCGAGACGTGGGCCGGCATGCTTGGAAGCTGGATCGAACCCCTGCTGCGCCCGATCGGATTCAACCTCGAGATCGCAATTGCGCTGGTACCGGGATTTGCTGCCCGGGAAGTCGCTGTGGGCGCCCTCGGGACAGTTTATGCGATCCATGGCGACGACACGACCGGACTGGCGGCCGCGCTGCAGGGCGCCTGGTCCCTGCCGACGGCGCTGGCGTTCCTCGCTTGGTATGTCTTTGCGCCCCAGTGCATGGCGACCCTGGCAGTTGCACGGCGCGAAATGAACTCGTGGCGCTGGACCGCCTTCATGTTCACCTATCTCTTCGCGCTCGCCTATGTGGCTGCGGGCCTGACCTACTGGACTGCGGTCTGGGCTGGCCTCTGAACAACAATCGTCCGTCTCTGCCGAATAAGGAAATGGCCGGGCGTGCGGCAGCACGTCCCGGCCATCCCGGATGCGTGATGTGTGAGCAGGCCTACTTGATCTTGACGAGTTCCACGTCAAACAGCAGCACCTGGTCACCCTTGATCGTGGCGCCCTTCCCGCGGCAGCCATAGGCAAGCCCTGAGGGAATGGCGAGCTCGAACTTGTCGCCCTCGCGCATCAGCTCAAGCGCTTCCTGCCAACCCTTGATGACCTGCCCGGCTTCGAACTCGATGCCCTTGTTTTCGTCGAATACGGTGCCATCGATAAGCGTGCCGCGATAGTTCACGACCACCTGCGAAGCCCACGTGGGCTGGCGCGTGCCAGTCCCCTTGCGCACAACCTTGTACTGCAGGCCGCTTTCCGTAACCACGACGCCAGGCTTTGCCTTGTTTCCATCAAGGAACGCCTGCATGCGCGCCCAGTTGGCCTCGTCGCGCGGTGGGCAGGTGTCAACGGCGCGAACCTTCGGCTTCTCATCCTCCGACGAGAGGTCAAATACGCAACCCGCCAGAGACAGGGCAGCCAAGGCAACAAGGGCAAACCGAACGAACATGGATGAAGGACCTCCTGCTTTAAAAGAGCAGCGGAAACTGCCCCGGTGCCCCTGTCAAAAGCAAGCGGCTTGTGCGACCTAAAGCATGACGCCAAGGACCGGAGACCAGAATGACCGCACACCCGCGCCAGGCCATCTTCATCACGGGCGCTGCTTCCGGCATGGGCCGGGAAACAGCACTGTTGTTCGCGGGAAAGGGTTGGTTCGTCGGAGCGACCGACATGAACCTCGACGGCCTCAAGACACTCGAACAGGTTCTGGGATCCGAGAACTGCTGGATACGCAAGCTTGACGTAACGTCAAAGACCGACCTCGAGACAGCCCTTGCGGACTTCTGCGTCAAGTCGGGCGAACGCCTGGACCTCATGTTCAACAACGCCGGCATCGGCGAGTCCGGCTGGTTCGAGGACGTACCCTATGAGGCCGCCATGCGCGTGGTGCAGGTCAACTTCGTCGGGGCACTGAACGGCGCGTATGCGGCCTTGCCCTGGTTGAAGAAGACGCCGAACTCCCTGCTCTTCACGACATCATCCTCGTCGGCGACCTATGGCATGCCCCGCATCGCGGTCTATGCCGCAACCAAGCACGCCGTGAAGGGACTGACCGAGGCGCTATCGATCGAGTGGGCACGCCACGGGATCCGGGTCGCAGATGTACTGCCCGGCCTCATCGACACCGCGATCCTGCGGTCGACCCCGAACCGCACCGGGGATGCACCAAAACCGACCGAAGAACAGTTCTACGCCAACGCCCCGAAAAAAGGGATGTTCCGCCTGATGCCTGCCTCAAGCGTGGCCGAATGCGTCTGGAAAGCCTACCACGGCAATCGCCTGCACTGGTACGTGCCCGAAGAAATCGCCTGGATCGACCGCATAAAGGGTTTCGCGCCCATGTTCATCAGGGCGCGAATCCTGAAGCTGTTCCCGGCGCTGAGGTCCGGAAAACCGTAAGCGGCGTCGACTAGAGATTCCGGCCCGGCAGTGGGCGGTAGAAGATATGCGTGCCGATCTCGGCCACCTTGACCATGCGGGACGCCCAGGACGGGCTGACATAATCCGCATGGTAGAACGTGGCACCACCCGCGACAGGGTTCACCTTGCCGCCTGTGCGCATCACATTGGCGGCGATCCGCATGGCCTGGCGCCAGGCATCGCGATCGCGCACCCGGTCGGCCACACCGTCGCAGGTGAACGAGAATTGGCAGCCCGTCTTTCGGTGCGAGCCTTCATAGACCACGCCGCAAATCGTCCGCGGACGGCCCGGAACGCGGGTACGCGCCACGACAACCTCGGCGACCGCCTTCTGGCCGACGGCGCTCTCGCCCCGCGCCTCGAAATAAATGGCGGTGGCGAGACAATCCTTCTCGCGCACATAGGTCTGGTAGGAGGGGCGGTTCACAAGGTTGCGCACCACCGTCCGCGGGGTCGCCGCGGCTGAATTCTGGGTCGCCGCCGCAAGGGTCGGCCGCATCGCCGTCGAGGCCACCAAGGCCTGGACCTCGACCGTCTCGCCGCCCATGGGCAATTCGGGCATGACGGGAATGGCCGCCGCGATCGCGCAGGCATAGACCAGCGTGCCCCCGAGGGCTGTTGTCAGGATCCGGTTATTGCGGCGCAGGCGCGCCAAAAGTCCAAACGTCTTCGCCATGCGACCTCCATGGTTAGGAAGGCGATCACCCCTTGATTCACTCAGGACCCCTTTTGGGATCTCTTGTTGTCGGAGGGCTGCTTGCAGCCTTTGGGCCAGTAACCACTCCGGCGGTTGCCCGGGTACCTATTGCTGGGAAATCAGCCGGACCGGAACACAACCGTTGCGCGCATCGTTAAGGATGCTTGCAGGGAACGGGTAGTGCCTGTCCCGCTGCGGTGCAACAAACTGCGAGTTGTATAGGCAGGAAGTACTCACGTGTCAGCCCGGGACACACGAAAAACTCTATGTCAAGCTGTCGCACGAAGCACACGGTTACCGTGACACGTCATACTGAAAGAATTAAGTATCGTAGAAATAAAATTAGTAAACTGATCTGTAAGACAGAAAAACAGATTTGCACCTATATTTATCAACGTCGAATTGTGATGCCGAAAGGCGACATGGTTTCAACAAGGTCATGAACACGA
>JBILGJ010000197.1:0-5822 GCA_044351125.1 Micropepsaceae bacterium | reverse complement strand
ATAGAAGTGGATCCAGTCATGCGCGCCGGGCTTGCCGATCAGTGCGATCGCCTTGTCATAGGCTGCGATGGCGTCTTCGTATTTCTCTTCGCCCCGGTGAACATCGCCCAGCGCGGACCAGACGCCAATGTCGCTGCGCGTACCGTTCAGCGCAGCCTTCAGAACGCTTATGGCTTCAGCGGGCCGTTCGAGAATGACCAAATTCTGGGCGATCTGCCGCTGTGCGTCCGGGTAGACGGGCGACGTTTCGGGAATGCGCTTGTAGGCGTTGATGGCCTGTTCGTTGCGGCCGGCAACTTCAAGACGCTCGCCCAGCAGGCTCAGCGCCAGCTCCTGCCGGGGATCGAGCGCGAGGGCGAGCTGCAGATAGAAGACGGGAACCTCGACGGCGTTGCCCTCGGCGAGGTTCGAGGCTATGCCATAAAGGGTCTCGGCGATGCCCTGGCTTGCGTTGGAGATGGCGCGGACAGGCGCCTCGCCGCGCTTAACCCGCTCGAGCTCACGAAGCATCACGGGATTGTCGGGGTTCTTGCGGAGGTATTCCTGGAACAGGGCCTGCGCCTCGGGCCTGCGGTCCATGCGGATCAGGTGGTTGCCATAGGCCTGCACGATGCGCTGTGCCTCACCGTCGGTGAGGCGCACTGCATTGCGGAAATGTTCCAGGGCTTCCTGCGGCTTGCCGGACAGATCGTTGAGGACTGCCCGGTGGTAGAGCAGGAATGCCTCGGCTCCGCTGAATGAATCGAGCTCGGAGAGCGCCTCGCGTGCGGCCGCCAGATCGCCCTCGGAAAAATGGGCGTAGGCGATGCCCAGGCGCGCGGCGATGATGGCTGCCGGGTTGTCCTTGATGCGGCCGAAGGCGGCGCGTGCGCGCGCATAGCCCGTATCCCGCAGCGCATGAATGCCGATGACGAGGTTGGCCAAGGTGGCGTCGGGTATCGCCTTGACCAGCTTGTCAGCCAGCCTGGCAGCGGCGTCGAGGTTGCCAGCCGAGACCTCGCTGACGAAGGTACGCTCGATCAGGATCGTGTTGTCCGGATCGAACCGGAGCGCCGTGCGGTAATAGTCCGCCGCGGCATCGGGATCGTTCAGGTTGGTGGCGTGACGTGCGGCAAGATAGCTGCCGTAAGGGGTTTCGTAGGCCTGGAGCGCTGGCGCGGGGCGTATGTCGTCGAACAACGCGCACTGGGTCAACGCCAGCACGATGCCGATGTTCACGGCCGTGACGACGGCAATCCACTTGACCACTCTACCGTTCGCCACCACGCATTACCCCAAAGCTGGCCGCCTGCCCCATCCAGGGAATTCGGCCCCTCACATATTCGGATAGGTCGGCCCACCGCCACCTTCCGGCGTGACCCAGTTTATGTTCTGCGATGGATCTTTGATATCGCAAGTTTTGCAGTGGACGCAGTTCTGGGCGTTGATGACAAATCGCGGATTTCCGCCAGATTCATCGCGCACGACCTCGTAGACGCCGGCCGGGCAGTAGCGCTGCGCCGGTTCGTCGTAGGTCGGAAGATTGCGCGCGATCGGGACCGAGGGATCCTTCAGCGTGAGGTGGACTGGCTGGTCTTCCTCGTGATTTGTGCCCGAGAGGAACACCGAGGAAAGTTTGTCGAAGCTCACGACGCCATCGGGCTTGGGATAGTCGATGCGGCTGCAGGAGGCTGCGGGCTTGAGGCTCGCATAGTCCGGCTTGCCGTGCTTGAGGGTGAAGAAGCTCGTGCCGAAGAGCTGGTTCATCCACATGTCGGCTGCACCAAAGCCCACGCCGAGCAGCGTGCCGAAGCGCGACCAGAGAGGCTTCACGTTTCGCACGCGCTTGAGGTCGCGGTAGACGTGGCTTTCCTCGTAGGCGGTCGTGTAGGCGACAAGTTCGTCATTCGCGCGGCCTTCGGTGACGGCCTCGAAGGCGGCTTCGGCAGCGAGCATGCCGGTCTTCATCGCGTTGTGGCTGCCCTTGATGCGCGGCACGTTCACGAAGCCTGCGGAGCAGCCAATGAGTGCGCCACCCGGGAAGGTCAGCTTCGGGACGGACTGGAAGCCGCCTTCGGTGATCGCGCGTGCACCGTAGGACAGGCGCTTGCCTCCCTCGAGGTACGGCCGGATCGCCGGATGCGTCTTGTAGCGCTGGAACTCATCGAAGGGCGAAAGGAACGGGTTTGTGTAGTTCAGGTGCACCACGAAGCCGACGGAGACGAAACCTTCGCCCCAGTGATACATGAACGAGCCGCCGCCTGTGTCGTTCGACAACGGCCATCCCATGGTGTGGAGGATGAGGCCGGGCTGGTGCTTTTCCTTCGGTACCTGCCAGAGCTCCTTCAAGCCGATACCGAACTTCTGCGGGTCGCGTCCCTCGTCGAGGCGGAAGCGGGCGATAAGCTGCTTGGAGAGAGAGCCGCGCACGCCTTCGCCGAAGAGCGTGTACTTGCCCAGCAGTTCCATGCCCCGGGTGAAGCCGCTCTTGGGCTTGCCGTCGCGGCCAATTCCCATGTCGCCGGTCGCGATGCCTCGCACGGCACCCTTATCGTCATAGAGCACCTCGGCCGCAGCGAAGCCCGGGTAGATCTCGACGCCCAGCTGCTCGGCCTGTGTCGCCAGCCAGCGGCAGACATTGCCGAGGCTTGCGATGTAGTTGCCGTGGTTGCTCATCAAAGGCGGCATCAGGAGATTGGGCACGCGGATCGTGCCGCCAGGCCCCAGATAGAGGAAACGGTCGTCGGTGACGGGGGTATCGAGCGGTGCGCCCCGCTCCTTCCAGTCGGGGAAGAGCTCGTTCATGGAGATGGGGTCAATGACGGCGCCCGAGAGGATATGGGCGCCAACTTCCGAGCCCTTCTCGACGACGCAGACCGTGATCTCCTTGTCGGCCTCTGCCGCGAGCTGTTTCAGCCGGATGGCCGCCGACAGGCCGGCAGGACCCGCCCCCACGATCACGACATCGAATTCCATGGACTCACGCGGTTCGAGGCTGCTCATCTTGCGGGCTTTTCCCTGTCGTTCGTTGTGGGCTGCGGTCGAGACCTGCGTAACCGGGGCTTACCCCGGGGCCGGACTCTGCGGTATGAAGCCATAAATTAGGGGGCCGGAAGGCCCACGGTCAACGCGGATAAGGCCTTGAACGCCGGAACAGAACAGATCAGCCCGGGCATGATGCTCAAGTGGCTTTCGGACATGGGCGCTGACGAAGCACTCGAAGCCGAGGCCATTGATCGCTTTACCGTAACGCCACCCCCCTTCACCCTGCCCCAAGCCGTCCCCGCGACAGCTGCGCGCCCGTCGGTCGTGCCGGCCGAGGAAGCAGCGCGCGCACCCCAGCGCCATGCGATCGAGCCTGCCCAGCGTGCCGTAGCGGCGGTGCCAGTATCGGCGGGCGCCGTGTCGGCGCGCGAAGCGGCGACCCGGTGCAACACGCTCGACGAATTGCGGGCGGCCGTGCTCGCATTCGACGGCTGCGTACTCAAGCAGACGGCCAAGCACACCGTCTTTGCCGACGGCAATCCCTACGCGCCGCTGATGCTGATCGGCGAGGCACCCGGGCGCGACGAGGACCTGCAGGGCCTGCCCTTCGTTGGCCGCAGCGGCATGCTGCTCGACCGCATGCTGGCTTCGATCGGCATGTCGCGCAAGGACAGCGCCTACATCACCAATGTCATCTTCTGGCGCCCGCCCGGAAACCGGCCGCCGACGCCGGAGGAGGCCGCGATCTGCGCGCCCTTCCTCGTCAGGCACATCGAACTGAAGCGGCCGCGGGCGATCCTGCTCCTTGGCGGCACCCCTGTGCGTCATGTGCTGAACTGGGATGAAGGCATTACCCGCATCCGCGGACGCTGGGGCGTTTACCGGAAGGACGGGCTCGAAATCCCGACCTTACCGACGTTTCATCCCGCCTACCTGTTAAGGCAACCAAGCGCGAAAAAGCTGGCGTGGCAGGACCTGCAAAGCCTGCGTGAGAAGCTGGTCGAGACGGGTGCAATCTGACCCTGGCTTGTCTGGCATGGCCCATGCCCCTATGAATGCCGGCCCCCACGTAACGGATATCTTCCGCATGTTTCGCCACCTTCGCCACGCGCTGGCTGTCGCCCTGCTGCTTGCCCTGGGTCCGTCGGTCCCGGCCGCGGCTGGCGGGCCGCCTGACTATGTGCGCGTGCTGAGCGACAGCGATGCGGCGACCTACAAGGAGATGTTCGCGGCGGCTGCCGCCGGAAATCGTGACCGGGTGCTTGAGCTTGCGCCCCAGCTGAAGAACAGGCTGCTGGTCGGCCATGTTGCCGCCAAGGGGTTGCTCAGTCCGCAGACGGTCAGCACCTTCGATGAGCTGAAGTCCTGGCTGAAGGCCCATCCTGACCATCCCGAGGCCGCCCGTATCCACGCGCTGGCCCTGCGCAAGGCGCCCCAGCGTGCGAAGGAGCTTGTCGTGCCACAGCGGCGCATCGTGCGCGGCAGCGGCGACGACGATGCCGAAGCCCAGACCGGATTTTCCTCACCTGCCGCCGAGGGCATCTCGAAGAAGCTGCGCGACCTCATCGCCGCGCGTAACTTCACCGCCGCGCAACGCTTTCTCGAGAGCGCTGAAATGCGCGAGGGGCTCAACGTTGCCGACTATGGCCGCCTCACGCACCAGATTGCAGCCGGTCAGTACTATCTCGGCGATTCAGCCACCGCATTGCTGATTGCAGATACCGTCGCCGCCCGGGTTCGCGCGCAGGTTCCCGAGGCTGACTGGATCGCAGGGCTTGCAGCCTTCCGCCTTGGGAAGCATGCGCTTGCCGCACAGCACTTCATCGCCATGGCTGATAATCCGGCGACGACATCCTGGCTGCGCTCGGCTGCCGGCTTCTGGGCTGCACGCAGTGCACTGATCGCGCGCCAGCCCGAGCACGTGGCGCGGATGCTGGACATCGCCGCCCAGAAGCCACGCACATTCTATGGGCAGCTTGCCCTGCACACGCTGGGGCGCGAGCCGCCCTTCTCGTGGAACGAGCCCGACCTCGACAAGGCGGGCTTCCAGCGGCTTGTGTCGGTCAACGGGATCGCCCGCGGCGTGGCGCTGTTCCAGGTCGGCGAAATGGAAGCCGCGGAAGGCGCAATCGCACGCGCCCACGGGCGGCTGAACCCCGAGCTCGACCGCGCGTTCATTGCGCTGGCGCATGACCTCGGGTTTGCCCATATCCAGCTGCTCGGGGCGCATGCTGCGCGGGATGCTTCGCTGAAGGCCGCGGCCTATCCGATCATGAGCGTGAAGCCGAGCGACGGGTGGCAGGTGGACCCTGCGCTGGTGCATGCCATCGTGCGCCAGGAGTCCAAGTTCGAGATGCGCGTGACCAGCTCGGCCGATGCGCGCGGCCTGATGCAACTCATGCCGTCGACGGCGGCAGGAACGATGAAGGATACGACGCTGGACAATCCCGGCGCGAAGGCGAAACTGTTCGATCCCTCGTTCAATCTCAGCGTCGGGCAGCGCTATGTGCAGAAGATGATGTCTTTCGTCGAGCCCGATGGCGACCTGATCAAGCTGGCCATTGCCTATAATGGCGGGCCGGGGAACCTGCAGAAGTGGCTGGCCGAGGTGGACCACCGCAGTGATCCGCTGCTCTTCATCGAGAGCCTGCCGTCGCGCGAGACGCGTGGCTATGTCGAGCGGGTGCTCGCCAATTTCTGGATCTACCAGGACCGGCTTGGCGAGCGGAAGGCAACGCTGGAGCAGCTTGCGCGCGGCGAGTGGCCTGTCCTGCGCTGGAGCGCGAACAGCCGCGTGGCGATGCTGCGCCCGTAACGCGCAAACGAGGGATCATGTCTGCCAGCCGTATCGATGAAAC
>JBILGJ010000011.1:0-17349 GCA_044351125.1 Micropepsaceae bacterium | reverse complement strand
GGGCCGCCTGGATACGCGGCCAGGGGCACATGTAGGTGCAGACCTGCTCGCGCATGTGGCCGGCAAGCCAGTACGTCGTGAATGTCATGATGCCGAGGAAAAGATAGGCCGTCGTTTCGGCCGTGCCGGCGAAAAGGTTCCGGGCAAGCGTCGGGGCATCGTGGAAATAGAAGATCCAGGCACCGCCTGTTGCCGCCGCGATGAACAGCCAGGTCGAATGCTTGGCGACGCGCTTTGCCAGCTTGCCCGCACTCCATGGCGCCTTTGCCAGCCGGATGCGTTCGTTCCTGTCCCCCTCGATGAGACGCTCGACCATGATGAACAGGTCCGTCCACACCGTTTGCGGGCAGGCATAGCCGCACCAGACCCGACCAAAAAGGGAAGTCACGAGGAACAGGAAGAGGGCCGCAAGGATCAGCAACCCCGTGATGTAATAGACCTCCTGCGGCCAGATCTCGATCCAGAAGAAGTAGAACCGTTCGCGCATCAGGTCGACCAGCACGGCCTGGTCCGGAATGCTTGGTCCCCGATCCCAGCGTATCCACGGCAGCACGTAATACAGACCCAGCATGACAGCCATGCCGAACCACTTCAGGGCCCTGAATTTACCATGCACGAGCTTTGGATAGATCGGCACCCGCGCAACATAGTCCTTGCGAAGGGCTGCACTGTTGGTCGCGCGGGCGTCCACGCGCTGCACGCCGTCCGCCGCCAGCGTGGCTTCGCGGGCGGCGGCATTGACGGTGGCCTCGAGCGGCGTGTCGCCCATGGGGTGTACCTGTTTCGGCGCTATTCGCCGCCCCCCAGCGAGTGGACATAAACTGCAAGTGCATCGATCGTCATCGGATCAAGGCGGGTGCCCCAGTTCGGCATCACGCCCGCCTTCGCGTTGAAGATCTGGCTGCGGATTTCAGCCTTGGTACCCCCATATAGCCATTCCCGGTCCGTCAGGTTGGGCGCGCCGAATTCGCGCATGCCTGTTCCATCGGCGCCATGACAGGACGCGCAATTGTCGGTCCACAATTGTGCGGCACGCTGCACGGCGGTCTGGTTCGCCGGTTGGCCCGAAAGGTTGAGCACATAATCCGTCAGGTCGTTGATCTCGGAGGCCTTCAGGATGCCATCCTTGCCGAAGGCCGGCATCAGGGACTGCCGGGCATCGGGATGTGGCGAGCGTATGCCGACCATCAGCGTATGCTTGATGTCTTCGAGCTTGCCACCCCACAGCCAGACGTCGTCATTCAGGTTCGGATAGCCCTTGGCACCCTGGCCACCCGAGCCATGGCAGGTTGCGCAATTGTCGCCGAACGCCGACTTGCCCGCTTCGCGCGCGAACTGGAACAGGTTGGGATCAGCCTCGATCTGCTGCAACGTTGCCCCGGCAAGCTGCTTGCCCTGCTCGCGCCGCTGCGCCTTCAGTTGCTTGACGGCCTCATCGACATCCGCCCGCTGCGAGTGGTTGAGCGTTCCAGGCAGAAACCCGGTGAGGGTAGGCCACGACGGATAAAGCACCCAGTATCCGAAAGCCCAGACAATCGTTGCGTAGAAAACCCAAAGCCACCAGCGGGGCAGGGGCGTATTGAGCTCGCGAATGCCGTCCCATTCATGGCCGGTAGTCTCGGTGCCCGTGAGTTGGTCGACTTCCTTGTTCTTGGACATCACATGTCATCCTTGTCCAGCGGCATGTGGGCCGCCCTGTCGAACTTCGACTTGTTGCGCGGCCAGAGCGCGTAGGCGCAGACGCCAATGAACAGCAGCGTCAGGTACACAAGGCCCCAGCTCTTCGAGAATGTTGCGATTTCATCATAACTCATGGCGCTTACCTGCGGTTTTCCGGCGCGTCGGCCTTGTAGGATTTGAAGTCGACCAGCGTGCCCAGCATCTGAAGGTAGGCAATCAGCGCATCCATCTCGGTCACGCGCGCCGGGTCACCATCGAAGTCACGTGCGACCGCATTCGCATAGCGCGCCTGAAATGCTTCTAGGCTCTCTGAATTCGGATCCGCCTGTGCCAGGAGGTCAGTCCGGGCATTTGCAAGCATGTCATCCGTATAGGGAACGCCGACGATGCTGTTGGCTTTCAGCATCCCCTCGACCTGCGAGAGGTCCAGGTCCGTCTTCTCGAGGAACGCATAGGGCGGCATGATGGACTCGGGCACCACCGCGCGCGGATCAACAAGATGCGCTCGATGCCACTCGTCCGAATATTTGCCCCCGACCCGCGCGAGGTCCGGTCCTGTACGCTTCGAGCCCCACTGGAAGGGATGATCGTACATGCTCTCGGCGGCGAGGCTGTAATGTCCATAGCGCTCCACCTCGTCGCGCAGCGGCCGGATCATCTGGCTGTGGCAGACATAGCAGCCCTCGCGGATATAGATGTTGCGTCCCGCAAGCTCGAGTGGCGTGTAGGGGCGCATGCCCTTGACCTTCTCGATCGTGCTTTCGAGGTAGAAGAGCGGTGCGATCTCGACCAGGCCGCCGATCGAGACGACCAGCAAGATGCAGACCGTCAGCAAAAGTGAGTGACGTTCAAGTGTTCCGTGATTGAACATGTGTGGGCCTCCTTACGCCGCAACCGGAACTGCCGGGGCAGGCAGAGGTTCAGAAGCCCGGACATCGCCCTTGATCGTCCGGTAGAGGTTGTAGGCCATGATGCCGGCACCCGCGAGATAGAGCACGCCACCCAGCGCACGGATCAGGTAATAGGGCTTCATGGCGGCGACGGTTTCGACAAACGAATATTCGAGGAAGCCGAACTCGTTATACGCGCGCCACATCAGGCCCTGCATGATGCCCGACACCCACATCGACGTGATGTAAAGCACGATCCCGATGGTCGCGATCCAGAAGTGCCACTCGACCAGCGAATGCGAATAGAGCCGCTGGCGCCGCCACAGCCACGGCGTAAGGCAATAGAGCGCGCCGAAGGATACAAAGCCGACCCACCCGAGCGCGCCTGAATGCACGTGCCCGATCGTCCAGTCCGTGTAGTGCGAGAGCGAGTTCACCGCCTTGATCGACATGACCGGCCCCTCGAAGGTCGACATGCCATAGAAGGCCACCGACACGACCAGCATGCGCAGCACCGGATCGGTGCGAAGCTTGTCCCACGCACCCGACAGCGTCATGAGGCCATTGATCATCCCGCCCCACGAGGGCATCCACAGCATGATCGAGAACGTCATGCCCAGTGTCTGCGCCCAGCCCGGCAGGGCCGTGTAATGCAGGTGGTGCGGCCCCGCCCAGATATAGAGGAAGATCAGCGACCAGAAATGAATGATGGACAGGCGATACGAATAGACCGGACGGTCTGCCTGTTTCGGCACGAAATAATACATGATTGCAAGGAAGCCCGCCGTCAGGAAGAAGCCGACGGCATTGTGCCCGTACCACCATTGTGTCAGCGCATCCTGAACGCCGGCCATTGCCGAATAGCTCTTGATGCCCATCCACGAAACGGGCACGGCCAGGTTGTTGACGACATGCAGCATCGCAACCGTCACGATGAAGGCAAGGTAGAACCAGTTCGCCACATAGATATGCGGTTCCTTCCGCTTCCAGAGCGTGCCCAGGAACACGAGCAGGTAGACCACCCAGACCAGTGTCAGCCACAGGTCTGTGTACCATTCAGGCTCGGCATACTCGCGGCCCTGCGTGACACCGATGAGATAGCCTGTCCCCGCAACAAGGATGAAGGTCTGGTAGCCCCAGAACACGAACCAGGGCCAAAGCCCGCCCGCAAGCCGTGCCTTGCTGGTGCGCTGCACGACATAGAACGAGGTGGCCAGCAGCACGTTGCCGCCAAAGGCGAAGATCACCGCCGACGTGTGCAGGGGCCTCAGGCGTCCGAAGCTCGTCCACGGCAATTCGCTGAAGTAGAACAGGTTCGGCAGCGCCAGCTGCAGCGCGATGATGACGCCGACAAGAAGCCCGGCAATCCCCCAGAACATCGACGCAATGACGCCGGCCTTCACGATGTCATTGTCGTAAGGCGCATCGTCGGCCTCCGGCACGCCCTCGGCATAGCGACCGATCATCCAGAGCAGGGCAAGACCGAAGCCCACCA
This sequence comes from Micropepsaceae bacterium, assembly GCA_044351125.1. Classification (GTDB taxonomy): domain Bacteria; phylum Pseudomonadota; class Alphaproteobacteria; order Micropepsales; family Micropepsaceae; genus SZUA-430. The sequence goes on along the minus strand of JBILGJ010000011.1, from coordinate 13,284 downwards.
TGAACGTGACGGCTTGCACCGCCATCAGGTGGTCGGTCGTCCTGACGGCGACGGTCAGCGCCAGGAAGATGAAGAAAACGAACAGCGCAGGAACAGCAAAGAGGTCAAAACGGGCTCGCTGTTGAAGGTTGGACGGCTGCATGGCCCCTCGCGACTCAGGTTGGAAAATGCGTGGGCGGAAGGAAGCATCTCGGGGGCTGACCCGGCCTTGACTTGGATCAAGGGGGGGCCTCGGGCGGGCATTGGGTCGCGGGGACGCCGTTCCCGCCACAGGCGAATGCCAGGCGCGACGCTTCCCGCGCCGAAGGGTGGCAACGCGTCCCATCCCCGTGACCTCTCGCAGAATTCATTAAGAAACGGAGATTTTTGCGTTATAGAACGGTTGGGGATTGGGGCGCGTTCACGATGGCAAAACACCAGAAGTCTGTCGTCGTCACGGGTGTGTCGAGCGGTATCGGCTTGGCCACCGCGAAGGAGTTCCTGTCAGCGGGTTTTCGGGTCTTCGGGTCCGTGCGCAAGGAAGAGGACGCCCGCCGGCTCGCGGCCGAGCTCGGCGCCGGCTTCTCGCCGCTGGTCTTCGATGTCACCGATGAAAAGGCCGTCAAGACGGCAGCGTCCCGGGTCCGTTCGGCGCTGAATGGCCAGACCCTCTCGGCCCTCGTCAACAATGCCGGCATCGCTGTTGCCGGCCCTCTGGTCTATTTGCCCATCGCCGACTTCCGCAAGCAGCTCGACGTCAACCTGACCGGCGTGATGGTTACGACCCAGGCCTTCGCCCCGTTGCTCGGGGTCGACCGGTCGCTCAAGGGCAAGCCCGGCCGGATCGTCAACATATCCTCGGTCAGCGGTCGCCAGGCCACGCCCTTCCTCGGGCCCTATGCGGCCTCGAAGTTCGGCCTCGAAGGGCTTTCCGAGGCACTGCGTCAGGAAATGATGGTGTTCGGCATCGATGTCGTTGTCGTCGCCCCGGGAATGGTCGCAACACCCATCTGGGACAAGGCTGAGGCGCTTGACGTCGAGCCCTACGCCACCACCGCCTTTGCCGGTCCGATCGAGAATGTCCGCTTCATGGCTGTCAAACAGGGCAAGACAGGCCTGCCCGCCGAGAAAATCGGGCAGGTCGTCCGCCGAGCCGTGACCGCGCGTTATCCAAAGCCGCGCTATGAAGTCAGTCGCGGCGGGATGGGCAAGCTGGTCCTTTCGCTGCTGTCGCGCCGCACGATTGAACGCTTGACCGCCAACGCAATAGGCCTCAAGCGCATCCGGAACTGACCGGCCGCCCCTGACGGGTCCACACGTTTCCCCTAACGCCGAAAAACCTCTTCATAAGCGAGCAAGCCTGCACTAGTTTCCCCTCGGCGGTGTTCGCAAGGGAGATGCGCGGTGTCAGCGTTTGTGTTTCGCGTGTGTGCAACATTCGCAGTGCTCATGCTGCCGGCCGTCGCGTTGGCCCAAGACACAGCCGGTGACCCCGCAAGGGCCATTCCGCTTCCACGGGCAAAGCCGGCCGCAGAGGCGGCACCGCCCGCACCCCCGGTGATGCCGCAGCCGCGCCAGAAACCAGCGACCGTACCCACGCCCGTTCCCCGTCCCGTGACGACCGCCGCTCCTGCACCCGAACCCCAGCAGATCCCCCTGCCGACGGAAGCGCAGGTCAAGGCTGGCATGCTGCCATGTGGCGAAGCTTGCGGAGACATTCTCTTCAAGACGATCGATGGCTGCCTGTGGGTGCAGAGCCAGAACCCGAAGCCGATTACGTTCCAGGCCCGCGTCGACGGGCGTCTCGTTGAATTGGCCCTTGAAGGCGCGAGCTACGACAAGTCTTCGGAAACGTCGGCCGCGCCCGCCCCGGGCATCAGCGCCTATCACACGCGCCAGAAGGATCCCTTTCAGTCTTCCTCGGCCGGCATCCCGGTTTACCGTGCGCGGCTCGCCGACAAGTCGGGCTGCGCAACAGCCCGGGGGCAGATCAGCCAATTCGTCGCCATCTTCCGTCAATAGCGGTGACAAGGCGGCCGCTCGCGTGATTGGCGAAACAGCTGACCCGCCAATCGCGTATCACGCGAGCCATGGCACCCTTTCCGTGGGGTAGCCATCGAATTGGAGCCGCCTCATCACGACGTGCTTGACCTCGCCGCTCTGCCCCATGATCGTTCCTTCCGCAAGAGTGACGGCACCGGCAGCGATGGGTTCCCTTCAGATGATCATGCCCGAGAATGAAACACTGATGCTGCTGGCCGTGGGGGCGGCATTGGGATGCCTTCTGTGTGCGGCGATCAGCGCGCTTCTGCCGACGCGAGCAGCCAATGCGCCGCTGGCCCGCCGGGTCGAGAAACTCGAGATGCGCCTTGCCGCCACCCGCAATGTCGCCGCGATCACAACGGCACTGACAGGCCTGCACGCATCGGCACCGCTGCTCGCGCAGGCCGGTGGCCGCTTGCTTCTCGCCGACGGTCGCCTGAGCCGCCTCGACCCGCGCAACGATGCCAGCCCGGAAGATATCGCGCGTGCCTTCGGCGAGGCCATGCGCGACAACACGGTGGCCGCCGTCGAGATCGCACGCGCCATCATCGACCAGAGCGTCAACCTGAATGACGCAAGGGATCGCCGCCGCGTGGCTGAAAAGGCCCGCGAAGAGGCGCGCAAGCTCAACACCGCTTTTTGGGACAGGCATGGCGAGCTTGTCCTCGGCTCGGCCCTGCCTCCAAATCTCAAGGATCTCCTGCGTGTATTCTTCGCCCAGGTCAGGAGGCTCAAGACCGCGATCGCTGAACTGGTGAAGGAGCCAACCTTCGCCGACCTCGACAGCGTGCTCGACCACGCCATTGGCCTGATCGACACGGCCCGCGCCATTATTGATGAACTTGAGCAGATCAACGGGGAGTAGGCGCTGCACCGGCAGGGTCGTGTGTCATCGCCACGTGAGCTGTCATTGCGGCGCGCTCGCCGTTGCAGCTAAACGCCCATCAGTTCGCGCAGGCTCAGGACCTTGTGGATCGCCTTCACGCGCGTACGTGAAACGGTGAAGTCGCGCTCGGGATTGTACTGCCTGAGCTTGAACTGCGTCGGCGTCTGGCCAGCCAGCAGCTTGACCATCGCGGTTCCCGCCTCATGCGCGTGTGCGCCTGCAAGTTCGACCACGACGTGGTCGCCGGGAACAGGCGGGCGCGTCGGCGTCACATAGATCAGGTCGCCGCGCCGGTTCCACGGCGCCATCGAGTCCCCCGTGACCCAGAGTGCGTAGATGTTGCGCATCTGCGCGACGCCATGCGGACGGCGAACATAATCGACCACCATGCCGTTGAAGCTGAAATCGCCGCTGTCACCGCCGACGGCAGTCCCGAGTACCGGCACATCTGCCGGAAACTGCACGAGCGGGAGCGGGCTTGCAGGTGTGCCGCCTGCGGCAGGCTGCTCAAGGGTCTCTGAGCTGACGCCAAGTTCAGCGGCGAGTTTCTGCAGCGTGTCGCGCCCGGGCCGATCACGTCCGCTCTCCCACTGCGAGATCGCGGGTTGGGAAACGCCGATCCTTTCCGCCAGGCCAGCCATCGTCATGCCGCGCGCCAGGCGCAGCTCGCGCAGTCGCAGTCCAAGGGCAGGATTACCCCTTTCGGGGCGTTGAGGCGGCATGTCGCGGACCTTGCAATTGTTCCCTCTTTGTTTCAAAAATATAAGTGAATATAAGCAAAGTCAATCGCGCCGATTCCGGCGCGCGCCGGCATCAGGCATGGAGGCAATGAAGCATGAATGAGACCAGCATCCGGGGCGCGCGCCTCGACAGGAAATTTGTGTCTGCGCGCCTGCATGAAGCCTGCGACACGCTCCGCAGGCTGCCAGCCGGTCAGGTCAGGGGATACCGCTCTGCCTGGCCCGAAATGGTGGTCGATTGCCTCGAAGCTGCAGGTGGCGAAACCCTTCTGCGGCTTGCCGCCCCGACACCCCGGGCGATCGACCGCATGCACGAGGTCTTTGGCTGGTTCATCCACCTCCAGGACCGGCCACACCTGGCGATGGCGGTCTGGCTCACCTGCGGCCGCGGCATGGGACCCTCTCGCGCAGGCGGCGTCCTCGGCGTCCACCGCGACACGGTCCGCAGCCGTCGCGACGAAGCGCTCGACCGCATCGTGGAGGGCGAGAACCGCAGACGCATCGCCGCCTGAACGCCGCGCTCAGTTAACAACCTGTTAGCCTTCTCCCGTCACCTTCGCCGTAGCAACAGACGACATGCCAGAGGGGGCATCCCATGCGCCGGTTCACGACGGCATCGATCCTTGGCTGCACGGCGTTGGTGGGCTTCGCCGTTGCAGCGCCTGCGATGTCAGACGAACCGGCGCAGGCCACCGCCGCGCCGGCGGCAAGCGTGTCGCTGACCTATATCGGCGAGGTATGGAACGTGGCCTCCGGTGGCCTCGACCAGGGCTCGGTCTATCTTGACAATATTGACCTTCAGGCATCGCTCGACCTCGAGCGGCTCATCGGCTGGAATGGCGCGAATGCCTTTGCCTACGCGCTTTATGCCAACGGCAATTCGGTGGCAGAGCGGGTGGGGGATCTGAACGGGATCTCGAACAACGAAACAGGGGAAGCCCTGCGTCTCGTCGAGGCATGGATTGACCAGGGTTTCGCGGCAGGCCGAGGCTCGGTGAGACTGGGGCTCTACGATCTTTCGAGCGAATTTGATGCCGGAGAAGTGCGCGCGCTGTTCATGAACCCGGCGCACGGTATCGGCACGGATTATTCGCAGTCAGGCGTCAATGGTCCATCGATCTGGCCGATCACCAGCCTTGCCCTTCGCGTCAACTATGAGTTCGAGCATGACATCTACCTGCGCGCGGCGATCGCCGACGGCGTGCCAGGCAATCCCGACTTCCCCAAGCGCACAACGATCGACTTCGAGGACGGCGACGGTGTCCTGCTGGCCGCCGAAGCGGGCATCGCGCGCGAAGGTCGCCTCTGGTCGCTGGGCGCATGGACCTATTCCGAGAAATTCCCCGACCTGGTGACGGGCCAGGACAGGACCAATGCCGGCGCCTATGTGGCGCTTGAAGAGGCCCTGGTGACTGCCGCCGCTGGTAACGACTTCGACCTTTCGGGATCCCTGCGCTTTGGCATGGCCAACGGCGATGTGAACCCGGTCGAGAGCTTCTTCAGCGCCACGCTGGTTGCAACAGGCCTCTTGCCCGCACGCCCCGAAGACCAGTTGGGCCTTGGCCTGATCGTGATCGACGCAAGCAGTGGCTATCTTGCGGGCCTGGCCGACCCGGCTGACCGCGAGATCAACATCGAGCTGACCTATTTTGCCCAGCTGACCGAGGAGATCGCGCTGCAGCCCGACGTGCAGTGGATCATGAGCCCCGCCGTCGACGGCGGCATCGAGGACACGCTCGTGTTCGGGCTCAGGCTGTCGGTCGGCAGGACGTGGGAGATCAGATAGCAGGTTGACGCTTTACCGGGCGCTGCCAAGTACGCGGCAGGCCTCTTTCTGGCGGACCACGTGTCCGCTGTCCCGGTTGCGCGCGCGCTGGACATGGACGGGCCCTGCAGAAGCTTCACGAAGGCACCGCGTGAGTGCCGACGTCGCATCGGTCTTGCCGGCGAGGAACGCAAGGCAGGCATCCGACATCCTCTTGCGATGCGACAGGATGACAGGCCTGAGCGAAGGTTCCATGCGCAACGCGCGCCCATAGCCCGACTGGGCCTCCGAGGTGCACGCCTCGACTTTTTCCGGCGAAACGGCCTGCGTGCTGGTGGTGGATGCAAGGAGCCCGAACCCCGCCAGAAGCGCGAGCACGAATTGCCTGGATCGCATGGAAGGAGCTCCTGCCTTGTCTCGGCCCGGCACGAATGTGGGGCGCCTGGCACCCTATAGGCACGTCCCGTGCCGGATGCGCTGGGAGCGGCGTTTCTTAATGTCTGGTTTACCCTCGCAGGCGCAATCTGCGGGGACTATGAGTACCGATTTGTTGCAGGGATAGGGTCGATGTCGAATTTGAGTATCAAGGCGCGCAGTCTTGTCCTGACGCTCGCGTTTTTCGGGTGCGTCGTAATCCTTGCAGGTGTCTCGATCTGGGGCATGACCGCCCTCGAGGGGGTGATCGAGCGGAAATCGCACCTGTCGTCCGCCATCGCCAGTCACGGATCGGCCGACATGATGCACGACGCCATGCGTGGTGACGTGCTGAACGCGCGCCAGGTGGCGCTTGAAGGGGCAAACCCGCAGGCCCTGCGTCGCGTCCTCGCCGATGTCGGGGCGCACGCCGGCAAGTTCGTCAGCAACGTCGAGGAAAACCTGAAGCTGCCGCTCCCGGGCGAGATCCGCCGCGAGATCGAGGCCCTGCTGCCCGTGGTGCGCGCCTACCGTGAAGCAGCGGAGTCAACCGCACGCGCCGCCGTCGAGGCGCCGCAGTCCTATCCGCAGGCCTATGCCAGCTTCCAGACGCAGTTCGAAACAGTCGAGGAGCGTATGGAAGTCGTGACCAACAGGCTCGATGACCTGCAAAAATCGGTCTCTGCCGAGGCGGCCTTCTATACCACCACCGCGAATTACGCGCTCTATGCATCAGCAATCGTGGCCCTGCTGGTCGCCTTCATGTCACACGTGTTCGCGGGCCAGACCTTCCGCCTGATCGAGGCGATGGGCGAGGAACAGCGCGCGCGCCAGCAGCGGCTTCAGTCAGACCTCGCCAGCAGCTTTGAATCATCGGTCGGCCGCATCGTGGGCTCGGTTATCCAGTCCAGCACCGACGTCTCCGGCTCTGCCCAGCAGATCAGTGCCGCCGCCGAGACGACCCGCACCGAGGCCAGCGCCGTGTCAGGAGCCATCGCAAATTCCTCGGACAGCGTCCAGACCGCGGCCAGCGCCTCCGAGGAACTCTCCGCCTCGATCCATGAGATCACCCGCCAGGTCGAGCGGTCAGCCGCACTCGTGGCCGCTGCCGTGCGTGACGCGCGCCAGACCGATGAAACGGTCAATGAATTGGCCAAGACCTCGCAGAAGATCGGCGAGGTCGTGAAGATGATCAGTGACATCGCCTCGCAGACAAACCTGCTGGCGCTTAACGCCACGATCGAGGCCGCGCGGGCAGGGGATGCCGGCAAGGGCTTTGCCGTCGTGGCTGCCGAGGTGAAGAGCCTTGCCAACCAGACGGCGCGCGCCACCGAAGAAATTTCGTCCCAGATTGCGTCCAGCCAGTCAGCCACGATGCAGACGGTCGACGCGATCCGGGCGATTGGCACGCGCATCGCCGAAATGGACCAGATCGCCGTCGCCATCCGCGCGGCGGTCAGCGAGCAAGGCAGTGCAACCGACCAGATCGCCCGCTCCATGGTGGCTGCTGCCACGGGGACCCAGGAAGTCAGCCAGTCCATCTCGCGGGTAGCCCACGCCGCCGCCGACACGGACGCGGCCGCCGCCGGCCTGAGCAGGGTGGCAGGTCAGCTGGCTGAGAACTCGGAGGGCCTGCAACTCGAAATCGACCGCTTCATGCGCACCCTGCGCCAGGCGGTCTGATCCACAATCGCCCTGCGCGCGGCAGTTGCGGCCGCGCGCATTTACCCTGCCTTCGGAAAGTTGTGGCGCGGCGCGTCTGCATTCGCTCGTCTATGGCGGGGGAGACGAGCTTGCCGCTAGGATTGAAGTCCGAGAGGCAGTCAGGCGAGTCGGATCGTGGGCATGTTCAGCTACAAGGCGAGAGTTCTGGCGTTGGGTGCGGTGCTGTTGTCGCTGACGGCCTGTCAGGCCGTGCACACGCAACAGTCCGTGACGACGACAACCCCGCCACAGGCCACGAAGCCCGCACCGCGCCAGACCCTGGTCGTGCGCGGCGACATCGTTCCCGACGAACCCGAGGTGGCGCCCGTTCGGGGTCGCACCCGGTACGCCTCTGCCGTCCCGGCCATCGCGGAGCCTGCTGTCTCCGATCCCGCAAATGAGACAACGGCACCAGCGCCCGACCCCGCAGTGACAGAAAGCCCGCTTCCGGATCCGGCAAACGCCGACCAGCCTGCGACGACAGAACCGACCCCGATCACCCCGGCCCCGGTCGATCCACAGCTCGAAAATGGCCCGGGAACGTCCATGGGCTTTGATCCGCAAGGCCTTGTTAAGGATCCGGTGGCAGCACTCCAAACAAGCGTTGGTGGCATGCCTCTATGGCTAGTGGTCGCCTTTGCCCTTCTCGCCATCATCTCGTTGGTTATCGGGTTCAGCGGGCCAAGGGAGCCCGAAAGCCGTGATGAACCCGCTTTTGCCTGAACGGCGGCGGATCATGAACGCCGTAAATGGTCAATCGAATTTATGGCTTGATTTGCAAGCGTTCGGCTGGCTCTTTTAACAAGCTGAAAACGAGCCAGGATCAGGGCTCTCTGGTGTTTGTCATGCGTAAACTTGCATTCGTGATGTTGGCATCGATTGGCGTGGTCGCAGTGCTGTCTGCGCCGGCCAGCGCATCTGTCTGGGACGAGGCCAGGAAAGTTTGCGTCGAGCGCTACAATGACGAGGTCAAGAGCGGCTCTGTTCCCAACCGTATGACCAAGGACCGCTACGTGAAGCAGTGCCAGGCGTCTTACGTCCGCTCTGCAAAGCTCGAGGACGAACTCGAGGATGCGCTGGGCCCGAACAACGATGTCGATGCTGCAAGCGGCAACAGCCTGAACGGGCAGGGTGGTCCGGAAGACCTCCTGCCGCCGCCTCCGGTGCAGCGTCCCAAGGCGCCGGCGGCACCCGCCCGCGAACCCAAGCCAAAGCCGCGTTTCAAGCCGGCAGACTGACCCGACAAGCGATTAGTGCGCGGCCTCGTTGGGCGTATCGGCCTCGGTCATCACGCGATTGCGTCCGGCGCGCTTGGCTGCATAAAGACACGCATCCGCGCGATTGAGTACGTCGGCAACCGTTTCACCGGGCCGGAGAACGGCAACACCCAGTGACAGCGTGACGGTGCCCATGTCACGGCCCGTCGATTTTTGAACGATCTTCTTGGTCTCGACCGTCTTGCGGATCTCGTTCGCAATGCCGGCAGCTTGCGCGAGCGTGGCATGCGGAAGGATCACGACGAACTCCTCGCCGCCGAAGCGCGCCGCCGTATCCTTGCCCTTGACGTTGATCTTCAGGCACTGGCCAACGAGGCGCAGGACCTGGTCGCCGATCACATGGCCATAGGTATCGTTGAATTTCTTGAAATGATCGACGTCACAAATGACGAAGCTGAGCGGGCGCCCATCGCTCTCGGCCGCATCCAGCGCCTGTTGCGCTGCTTCCTCGAAGCTGCGGCGGTTGGCAAGGCCGGTCAGCGCATCGGTCAGGCTCTCCTTGCGCACGGTTTCCATGTGCCCGCGAATGGCCTCGACCTCGCGCATCGACGCTTCGAGCTGCTCCTCGAGCTTGGCATTGCGTGACTGGATCATCTTCGTTGCCAGCGACAGCTGGTGGACCAGCGTGCGGACATCCGCCTTGCCGGAATCAAGCGCGGCACCGGCCGTGGTAAGTGTCTGGTCGAAAGCTGATGCATTGCTGCCTGCCAGCCTGATCCCCTCAACGAGCTTGCGCAGTTCGTCGCCAAGCTGATCGCCGACCTGTTCCAGGGTCTTGGTGGCAGCCGGTCCGAAGAAGCGCGCATGCAGGCTCTTCGTATGCTCGAGATTCGGTGCCAGGCCCGAGTCGATGGCAAGGCTCACAGCCGAGGTGATGGCTTCGTTCCGTCCGCTCGCGTACCAGTACCAGAGCTCATAGTTTTCAGGCGCCGGAAGTGCCTCATGCATCTCCATGAGGTTGGTCGCCTCACGGGAATAGGTGCGGATCTGTTCGGCCGTCAGCATCTGGGTCATGTGAAGACTCTGGATCGGTGAATGGGCTTGGGAGGGAAAGCAAGAGGCACGGCAATGGCATGGGTGGAAAACATCATGTCCCCGTAAAACACCCCGTCCCGCCGCGCAGCACTATCGCCCCGTGACATGATGAAAGGGTAAATGACACCTCGGTACCACCTTGACCGAACGCGCCACGTGTTTGACAAAACCCGCCAGTAGGAAGTCTTGCCAACCGCGGCAGTGGCGCATTTCAGCGAAAACAAAGGGTGGTGCGCCCCGCCAAACCCCTGCAGTCAATCGCGGGTTAACGTTTCGGGAATAGGATCATGTTCCGCAAGCACCCGGAAAACGATGACGTATCACACGCGCAAGCTCCTGCTCCAGAATGCCCTCGAATTGGCAGAAGGATACAGGGTCCCTTCATCGCTTATCCTCGCCTTCTGCGGACAAGAGGAGCAGGCCGCATGGCAAGAGGCAGGCCTTGTGACGACCTTGCGCATCGTGCAGGTGCTCGAGCGCGCTGCCGCGCTGTCGCGCCGCAACGACTTCGGCCTGAAATGGGGAGATCGCGCCGATTACCGCAGCTTCGGTGCCATGGGCCTTTCCATCAAGCAGGAAAAGACCCTGGGTCGCGCCCTCGCGAAAACCGGCCACAACCTGCGCCAACTCAGTGTAGGCCACCACTTCACGGTCCGAAGGTCTGATGGCAGTGCGTCGCTGCTGATGCGCTTTCCGGTCGCCGAGGGCATACCCTCTCGCCATTACCGCGAGGGATCGGCGCTGGTCCTCGTTCGCTTCGCCCGCTTTCTGTCGTCAGGGCAATGGAACCCGCGGCTGGTAAGATTTGCGCATCCCCGTCTCGCGGGTCCCTATGCCTATGAGAAGGCCTTTGGCTGTCCGGTCCTGTTCGACCAGCACGAGACATCGATTGAAACAGACACCGCCGCGCTCGCCAGGCGCTTCGTATTCGAGGAATGCCCCGTTCACATGATGACACAGCAGGTCATCGAGGACATGCAGGGCGGCCGTGACGTCTCGCTCCCCGCCCGCATCGCCGGCATGATCCCGCAGCTTCTGCCCGCAGGCAAGGCAACCACGGCCCATGTCGCCGACCTGCTCAATATGTCCCCGCGCACGCTGCAGCGTCGCCTTGCAGAGCACGACACCAGCCTGAAGCAGATCGTAAACAACCTGAGGCATTCGATCGTGCACAGGCACGTCAGCATGGGCATCGCAAGCGGCAACACGCTGGCCTCGGCGCTCGGCTTCTCCGAACCCAGCGCTGCGAGCCGCTTCATCCGGGCCCGTCTTGGATGTACGAAGACGAACCTCGTTGTTCTGGCCGGCCAGTCCAGCTGACGCAGGCAGGGGGTGCCCCCTCACGCCCCCCTGTGAAAGATCTTCTCGATCGGAAGCCCGAAGACATCCGCGATCCGGAACGCAAGCGGCAGCGACGGATCGAACTTGCCCGTCTCGATCGCAATAACGCTTTGGCGCGAAATCTCCAGGCGGGCCGCTAGGTCGGCCTGCGTCCAGCCGCGCGCCGCCCGCAGGTCCTTGAGGCTGTTCCTCATCGGTAGAAGAACCCGACAACAGCCGAGCAAAAGCCCCAGGTCGCAAAGAAGCCCCAGCTGACATGGAAGAGCCCGATCGGTGGCACCTGCGCGAAGAACTCAAGCAGCCCCCACGTGGCACAGAAAGACAGCACAATCCCCGTCGCCAGCAGCATCGCGACCATGTGCCGGTGCCGCATGAACTCATCCCGCTCCTCGACGAGATAGCGCCCCAGCACCACAAGGATCCCGATGATCGGCAAGGCCGGCAGCGCTGCCAGAAGATACTTGGTCTCGCCCGCGGGCGGGGATGTGCCGAAGGTCCATGACACGCCGACGATCGAGACAACATACAGGCTCATCATCGAGAGGAAACGAACCGTATACCGGCGCTGCGCGACATTCATGCTCATGAAAGGCTCCTTTGCTGTAGGTAAAGTGAGCTTTACATGGGGCGGGGCGAGAGTAAAGTGAACTTTACGTGATGAGCCATAAAAAAGTGGCGGCCGGGCAAGCAGCTCGCAGGTCTCGACAAGGCCGATAGGCTTTCGCTCTGTCCCGCCAGACGGCTACGCCCCCTGGCACACAGCCCAACCATTAGACCCGGCTCTTGCGCCCCTCCCAGAAGGGCTTGCGCAGGTCGCGCTTGAGGATCTTGCCCGAGCCGTTGCGCGGGATCTCGTCCATGAAGGACAGCGAGCGCGGCACCTTGTAGCCGGCCAGCTTGCCGCGCGCGTGCGCGATGATCTGGTCCTTCGAGAGCTGCGCGCCCCGGCGCACGACCAGGATCGCATGCACCGCCTCGCCCCATTCCTCGTCGGGAATGCCGAACACGGCGACGTCGTTGATGTCGGGATGCGCCTCGAGGGCCGACTCGATCTCGGCCGGATAGATGTTCACGCCGCCCGAGATGATCATGTCCTTCTTGCGGTCGCAGATGAAATAGAAGCCTTCCTCGTCGCGATAGGCGATGTCGCCCACCGTCTGCCATCCGTCCCGCCGGTCGGCCATGAACTTGTCGTGCGCCTTGTGATAGGTCGAGAACATGTTGGCGCTCTTCACATAAAGCTCGCCCTCGGTGTTTGCTGCGGTCACGGGCTGGCCCTGTTCGTCGAACAGCATGATCTCGACACCAGGCGCCGGCCGCCCGCAGGATCCGGGCTTCGACAGCTGGTGCTCGGGCCGCAGAAGCGTGTTCACCCCAAGCTCGGTCGAGCCATAGACCTCGAACAGCGACAGCTTGGGGAAGCGCGACAGGTATAGCTGCTTCAGCGCGAACGACCACGGCGCTGCATTGGCAATCATGCGCGCCATCGAGCTCACGTCATGTTTGCCAAAGACCTCTTCCGGCAGCTGGCAGATGCGCCGGATCGGCGTCGGCGCCGCAAAGGTCGTGGTGACGCGATATTTCTCGACCAGGCGCAGCCAGTCCTCCTCGTCGTATTTGTGCTGCAGCACGCAGGCGTGACCCTGCCGCAGCGATGCCGCAAGGAACCCGCCCGGACCCGAATGATAAAGCGGACCCGTCGTGATGTAGACATCGTCCGGCTGATAGCCGATCTCGGCCCAGAGCGCGGCCGTCTGCTGCGGATTGCCCAGCGACGAACGCACGGCCCCCTTGGGCTTGCCCGTCGTGCCCGAGGTATAGATCATCGTCATCGCCTCGCCAGGCGGGCCCGACAGCTCGGGGGGTGTCCCCGGAACAGTGGCAATCAGCGAGGCCAGTGCCTCCTGGCCTGGCAGGGCAGGGCCGTCGAACACGATAACGGTCTTGACCTTGGGTGTCGCCGCACGGATCTTCGCAAACAGGGGCGCGAACTCCGCGTCGGTGAACACGATGGCCGCATCCGAGTTGTCGACCACATAGGTCGCCTCGTCCTCGGTCAACCGATAGTTCAGCGGCACGCCCACCGCACCCACCTTGCGC